>JBBQFZ010000030.1:0-25284 GCA_038322455.1 Gemmatimonadales bacterium
GATCTTTCCACCTTTCACGAATGGCGCTATGAGATCGACTACCTTGATTCCCGTCTCGAACACTTCCGTCTTGGGCTCGAGATCGGCGAACTGGGGCGCAGGCCTATGTATCGGCCAACGCTCCACGCTATCCGGAATCGCCGGACCGTTGTCGACCGGATTGCCCAGCACGTTGAGAATTCTTCCCAGCGCGGCGTTGCCGACGGGAACCGTGATGGGGCCGCCCGTGTCCTCTACGCGCATGCCGCGCACAACGGCGTCGGTCGACGACATCGCGACCGCTCGCACCTGGTTGCGGCCGATGTGCTGCTGCACCTCGACGACGACGTCAATGTTGGCGCCGGAATCGGACTTCTCGCGGATGCGAAGAGCGTTGTAAAGCTCCGGCAGGTGCCCGGACTCGAATTCGACGTCAAGCACGGGACCGATTACCTGCACCACCTTGCCGAAGTTCGTCTTCTTCGCCTCGGCGGAGGGCTTCTTTTTCTCGGTGCGGACGGCTGTAGCCATAATTACCCCTGTAATGCAGCAGCACCACCGACGATCTCGGCGATCTCCTGCGTAATCTGCGCCTGACGGGCGCGGTTGAACGTGCGGCGTAAAACGTTGAGCATCTCGCCTGCGTTGTCCGTCGCATTCTTCATCGCGGTGCGACGGGCGCCCTGCTCTCCGGCCGCCGTCTCCACCAATGCCTTGTACACGGAGTTGCGGACGTACGACGGCAGAAGCTCGGTGAGGATTGCTTCCGCCGAAGGCAGAAGGATGTAGTCGGGCTGCGGTCCGGTGCGCTGCGGAGGAGTAACGGGTAGAATCGTCTGTGTAGTTGGAGGCGTCGAAAGCGCCGACTGGAACTTCGCGTAGACGATGTAAACGGCGTCGATATCGCCCGACGCAAAACGCTGGATCATCTCGTCGACGATCTCGGCGGCGTTTTCAGCGGTCGGCCGGTCGGTGACATCAGTCCTGCTCGATGCGACCGCCCGATTCACGTATCGGAAATAACCGAGTCCCTTCTTGCCGATGACGTGCAGCTCCGGCTCGACGTTCTTTTCCTTCAGGCGGCCCAGAAGCGCACGCGCTTCCTTCAGAAGATTGGCGTTGAAGGCGCCGGCCAAGCCACGATTGCTCGTAAGTACGATGACTGCCGCCTTATTCGTGGTGGCCGGCTGCCGCAGGAGCGGAAAAGCTTCCGCCAGCTCCGGTGTGTAGAGATTCGCAATCACTTCGGTGAGTGAGTTGGCGAACGGCCGCGCCGCGACCACCCGGTCCTGAGCGCGCTTCATCTTGGAGGTGGCGACCATCTCCATCGTACGCGTAATCTTCCGTGTGTTCTCGACGGTCTTGATCCGACCCTTGAGCTCGCGTCCCTTCGCCATGGGCTAGGCTTTCTTCCTGGAGCCGAAGGACTGGTTGTAGTTCTCGAGCGCCCGCTTGAGATCTGCCTCGGTCTCCTTCGAGAGGATCTTCTCCGACCGAATGCGCTGGGGCACCTGCGGGAACTGCGACTCGGCGAACTCCAGGAAACCGCGCTCCCACGCCTTGATGTCCGGCACCGCCACCTGATCGAGGTGGCCATTGGTGACAGCGTAGATGATCATGACCTGATGCTCGACGGCCATGGGCCGGTACTGCGGCTGCTTAAGGATCTCCACGGTGCGCGCGCCGCGCTCAAGCTGCTTCTTCGTCGCCGCGTCGAGATCCGACGCAAAGGAGGAGAAAGCCTCGAGCTCGCGGTACTGCGCCAGATCCAGCCGCAGTCGGCCGGCGACAGTGCGCATCGCCTTTACCTGCGCCGAGCCGCCGACGCGCGAGACGGAGATTCCGACGTTCACCGCCGGGCGCACGCCCGCGAAGAAGAGATCGGCTTCGAGGAAGATCTGTCCATCGGTGATCGAGATGACGTTGGTGGGGATGTACGCGGAAACGTCTCCGGCCTGGGTCTCGATGATCGGGAGCGCGGTGAGCGAGCCGCCCGGCTTCTTGATGAGCGTGCCGTCAACGATTGACGCATCCTCGCTCAGCTTCGCCGCTCTCTCGAGGAGACGTGAGTGGAGATAGAACACGTCGCCCGGGAACGCTTCGCGGCCAGGCGGTCTGCGGAGAACGAGTGAGAGCTGGCGATACGCCGCAGCCTGCTTCGACAAGTCGTCGTACACGCACAGCGTCGGCATTCCCTCGTCGTACATGAAATACTCGGCCATCGCGCAACCCGAATAGGGAGCGATGTACTGCATGGGCGCGGGATCCGCCGCTCCAGCAACGACGACGATGGTGTACTCCATCGCCCCCGCCTGACGAAGCTTCTCGACCACCGACGCGACGGTTGAGTTCTTCTGGCCGATCGCAACGTAGACGCAGATGACGCCGGTTCCTTTCTGATTGATGATCGTATCGACCGCGATGGCGGTCTTGCCGGTTCCGCGGTCGCCGATGATCAGCTCGCGCTGGCCGCGGCCGATCGGAATCATGGAATCGATTGCCTTGATGCCTGTCTGAAGCGGCTCCTTCACCGGCTGGCGCACGATGATGCCCGGGGCTTCCGACTCTACCTTCCGCGTGTTCTTGGCGTTGATCGGACCGGCATCATCCAGTGGACGTCCGAGGGGATCCACAACGCGGCCGACGAGCTCGTGTCCTACAGGCACCTCGAGCACGCGCGCGGTTCGACGGACTTCATCCCCTTCCTTGAGCTGCAGATAGTCCCCGAGCACGACGGATCCGATGTTGTCTTCTTCGAGGTTGAGAGCGAGGGCGGTGATCTTCTCACCCGTTTCGGAAGACGTTACCTCGAGCATCTCACCGGCCATCGCCTTTTGAAGACCGTAAATGCGGGCGATTCCATCCTTTACCTCGAGGACTGTTCCCACCTCCTCGACGTCGAGCTCGTGAAGGTCGGCAGCCTCGATTTCGCGGAGGAGTATGTCCTTGATCTCGCCGGGGCGAAGTATCGTTTCAGTGGCCATGTTCTATGTGCTCGGAGCGCGGGGCGTGGAGGAGGCTTGAAGGCTCCTCCACCGAGGGTGTTTTTCGCTTGTGAAATTTATCACAAGCTCCTTTTTCGTGCAATAATCAGCTGGAAAAAAATGGTTTTGACTCACGGCTTGTGCATTTTCATGTCCGACTCCGCGTTCTGCCCTGGGCGAACCGATCGATGAGGTCGGTTGTACGAAGTCTGGCCAGCGAAGCGGGGCGGGTCCCGAAGATTCTCTGCGCGGTGACAGCCAGGTGCGAGGAGGAGGCGAAATCCAGAATCCGGGCAATGTCTCTGATGTCGTGTCCCGGATTCTTGGCGAGCTCCGCCGCGGCCACGAGCCGAACCAGATCGATCACCCGCTTGAGATTCGGGGCTCCCGGGCGCGAGAAGTTTCTGCTCAAATGCTCGCGACTGAGGCCGACGGATTTTGCGAGCTCCTTGGTCGTTACTGGGCGACCCGAGTGCGCGACGACCGCCTCCCACGTACTTCGTTGCAGCTGGGTGGTAAGACCCAGAGCGTGCGGCGGCTCGCCGAGGGCCTGGCGAAAGCGGCTGGAAAAAGCGTGAGGCAGGACGAGATCGCGTGCGGCATTGTCGTCTATTCCATCGACAATTACGTCGACGAAACCAAGGGCAGCGCACCGCGCAACCGCCGGTGCATCGGACGGCCGCAAGGGAAGAATGCCGAAAAATGGAGCGCTCAGAAATTCGGCGGCGAATGCCGCCGCCTTCCAGGTATCCTCGTCGGGAGCGCCGAGGTCGATGAGTGCTGCGTCAACGAGAACTCGACGGAATACCGATTCCAGCTCGTCGGCGGATCGGGTGGAAATGATCTTCCAGCGCCGTCGAGGAAACGCGGAGCGAACCAGCGCTCTGGCGCGTTCACGCTCCAGACGGACGACAAGCGTAGGCAGCATCGAGCCGTCCGTGACTGCCGTCATTCCTAGACTCCCGCTTCCACGGTATCCAGGTCGGGCTTCCCTTCTATGAATTGTCTGACGATCGGATCTTTCGTGTGCTGGATCTCGTCGACCGTTCCGACTTGCCGAACCATTCCTTCAAAGAGCATCGCGATTCGCGAGCCTACTGTGTAGGCGCTCCGCATGTCGTGCGTGACCACGATGCTCGTGACGCCGAGCTTCTCGCGCATGCGAATCATCAGCTGATCGATGATCGCGCTGGTGACGGGATCGAGACCAGTGGTGGGCTCGTCGTAGAGCATGTACTTGGGCTGCCGGGCAATCGCGCGCGCGATTCCGACGCGCTTGCGCATTCCGCCCGACAGCTCGGCGGGGAACTTCGTCTCGACGCCTGGCAGATCGACGAGCTCGAGTGCTTCACCCACCCGCTGCATAATCTCCCGCTCGTTGAGCCGGCCTTCCTTGCGAAGTCCCATCGCGACATTGTCGCCGATGGAGAGCGAGTCGAACAGGGCCGCGAACTGGAACACGTAGCCGATGTGCGATCTCAGCGCGTACAGATCCGCGCGCGAAAGGCTAGGGACTTCCTGACCATCCACGAAGACGGTGCCCCGATCGGGCTCCAGCAGTCCGACTATGTGCTTGATGGCGACGGATTTACCGGTGCCGGAATACCCGATGAGGACCATCGTCTCGCCCTCGTCGACTTCGAGACTGAAGCCTTCGAGTACTTTCTTGGGGCCGAAAGACTTGTAGACGTCGCTGAGCTTAATCACAAAGTTGAAACTAAGCGGCAGGGGAAAAAGAACCAGCGCTCGAGAGGGACAGGGACAGACAAACAAAAGGGGACGAGCATCGCTCGTCCCCTTTGTTTGTTTCCAAAATCGTTACGCCGCGAACGAACCCAGCGCGCGACCCACGTCACCTTCACGCAGCCGCTTGAGTGCCCGGTCGCGGAGCTGACGGACACGCTCACGCGTGACGCCGAGCAGCGAGCCAATCTCTTCGAGCGTGTGCTCCCGCCCACCCTCGAGACCGAAGTACAGACGCAGTACCTTGGCATCGCGCGGTGGCAAGGTCGAGAGGGCCGTTTCGATCTCGTCGTTGAGGAAGCGATTCATTGCCTCCTCCTCGGTGTCGGGCATCTCGTCGGCGACGAAGCGCTCGATCAGCGAGCGATCGCCTTCGGGATCCATCGGCGCATCGAGACGGACGTCGCCGGTGTTGAGCGCGGCGAGCGACTGGACGACATCGACCGAAAGGCCTGTGAGCTGCGACAGCTCCTCGGGGGTCGGCTCACGACGCATCTTCTGCCGGAGAATCTCCGACGCCTTGATGATGCGAGAGAGGTCCGCGGTGCGGTTGAGCGGCACGCGGACCGTGCGACCCTGGCGCGCCAGCGACGAAAGAATCGCCTGGCGGATCCACCACACTGCGTATGAGATGAACTTCACTCCCTGATCGGGATCGAATTTTCGCGCGGCCGTGAGCAGCCCGACGTTGCCTTCACCGATGAGATCGATGAGGGGCATGCCACGGTTCTGATACTTCTTTGCTACCGAGATCACGAAGCGCAGGTTGCGCTGCACGAGCTCCTGGAGAGCGTCCGGGTCACCGGCGCGAATCCGACGGGCGACATCGATCTCCTCGGTACCTTTGAGCAGCGGATAAGTGCTGACTTCATATAGGTACTGATCGAGAATGTCTCTCTCGGGCTCACTGGGGGCGATTCCGGCGACGGCCGACTTGCGGCGACGCTTTACTTCTGTCATTGGTGCATACCTCTTGAGGTACTTCTGTGAAAGCCTGTTCGAATGCCGACGATTGCGGCCAGCAATACGAGCGAGTTTTAGTGTTGTCTCGACAACCTGAAAGTGCGACAGCAAATGAGCTGGCGAGTCACCATTTATTCAGGCTGTAGAAGTGCTGCAAGATACCGGCCGTTGTCTTTTCTGCCAGAGCGATTTTCTTGACTTAGGTACTACCCTTGGATATCCTTCGCGGTTCCTGTCGGGCGAGGACCGACGTGAGGTATTGCCGGGGGTGTAGCTCAGTTGGGAGAGCGCTTGAATGGCATTCAAGAGGTCAGGGGTTCGATTCCCCTCACCTCCATGGCTGGCGGAACCGCCGAGACGGTTGTTTGGGTGTGCGGGAATAGCTCAGTTGGTAGAGCACAACCTTGCCAAGGTTGGGGTCGCGGGTTCGAGTCCCGTTTCCCGCTCTCTGGTGCGGAGAGGGGCGGTTAGCTCAGTTGGTTAGAGCGCCACGTTGACATCGTGGAGGTCACAAGTTCGAGTCTTGTACCGCTCATGGCGTAGGGCAGAAGCAGGGAGGAGTGGGTGCAGGTGGTCTGTCCTCTTCAGTAATTGCTGTTTTGGGCGCCCGTAGCTCAATTGGATAGAGCATCTGACTACGGATCAGAAGGTTGGGGGTTCGAGCCCCTCCGGGCGCGTTGTAAGTCGTTATCCCTGCATCATTTATCTGTGCGGGGTTTTTTGTCTCCCCAAAGGTGTGTCAGTTTGTCCCCCAATTACCCTGCGTTCGCTACTTCGAGAATCTTTCTGGGCTCGCTCATTACTCTAAGCAAAGTCGCGTCATCCGGCTGTTGATAGCAGCGGATCAACGTTGTTGGATCGCTCCATCCCCCAGCCGCACACACGTCCTTCAGGGGTAGATCCTTTCGGGCAGTTGCCCAGCCTCTCCTGTATGAGTGCCATAGGGACCCGTTCAACTTGGGAAGCTCGGCCCTCCCTTCGGCAACTAGCAGCCACTTGCTGAGAACGTCGGTGCGAATCGGGACGCATGGGTCTGCGTCACTTGGGAATACCAATCCGCCGAACGCACCACCGAGCTTTACACGGAACCCTTGTAACTCCTCGATCAACAACTTCGGAACTGGGACTACCCACTCCTTCGCTTTCTTGTCGTTCTCCGCACGCCACCGGATCGTGTTGTTGACGGCGCTGAAGTCCGGCCACGCGAGCTGACGGATTGAACCCATGCGCCTGCCGGTTGCTTCCGCCAAGACAAGCGCGAGCTCGAGGCGGATTCACTTCCTACGCTCGGCATCTGTCGTTGATTCGGTCGCGAGACATTGAATTGCCGCACGAGTTTTTTGGAATCGGTCGTAAGTAGCTACCGGCCGCCGCGGGTTCTGCTCTCGCGGTCGCCGCAGTCCATCTAGCGGATTGCTCTCCAAGAGCCGCTGGCCGCCACGCACCCGGACGGTGCATGCCCACCTGAGCATCGTGTGAAGAAGCTTCAGGTCGGCTTCGACCGAGCGCGAACGTACCGCCTCAGTCTCTCTCACCTCACTGCATGTGATGCCGCCGGCAAGACGTTTCTGCGTATAGGCTTGCTGATCGTTCTCGGCGAGCTTTCTAACGTCGCAGTCGCTAAATCGCAAGAATGCCGCTCGGTATATGGGTAGGTCGCTTCGCAAGTTTGACCAGATCAAGCTCGGCCCGAAGGGGAGAAGCTGAGGTTGATAGTCCTCATTGCGATGTACGTGCAAGAGTAGTCACGTCCCTTGATTGATACGAAAACGCCCTAATTTGCTATGAAATTGACATTGTGCCGCCGGCGGATCATCTGTACGATGAGAGAGCGGACCGTTCGAGAAAGGGGCAACAGACGGTGGATTGCGATTGCGGATGTTACGGTGCCGGAGAGCGACACTCGCTCCTATTCACGGGGCAATGTTTACATTAACTGTGTCGAACCGGCGTGGTCTAGCGGCACTCAGTGCGGCGCTCACCCTAACGATCGTCGCGTGCGTCAGCGGCCCCCGCACTGGCGTTCCCCAGCCGTCGGAAGCTACGGCCGACCGTCGAAGCGCGGTCGGCGCAGAACCGCGGGACTGCACTCAGGAGCACGGGCGGACCTCCGCCGAGTTTCGAGAAGGTGTTAGGCTTGTTCTAGAGCCTCCCTCGTCGTCCCGTGCGGCATTGGTGGCGTTCGTGACGGACGGCTTCGTACGTCCCGGTTCCGCCGCCCCCGCCTCCATCTCCGACGCGATTGTGGAGTATCGGCCCAGGCGAGCGGACGACGCGCGCACCCAGTGGCTAGGCCGACTCCGCGCCGATACGGCAGTCGCCGGGCGTTACGCAGCCGATTCAATTCCGCCTGGCAGTTACGAGGTGCGAACACGCGCGATCGCACACAAGGCGATGACGTACGAAATCGTGCTTCCATCAGGATACCAAGCCACTCTCCGAATCGAGCTCGCAGTCGCCTCGCTCTGCCTCGGTGCGCCGACGACGCGAAGCCGGTTGTGAGCCGATCTCGCCGTTGCATGCCAATATTGGCAAGTGCTGCCTTCGCGACCGCTAATGACTTGGGTCGGAGAGTGCAGCGTCATGGTTCGGGGGCCGAGCCGAGACACGCAAGGCTGACAAAACCCCAGCGGTTGTACCTTCGCTCCAACCGAACGGAAATTGGCTTAACCCTTTCCTGAGGTGATCTATGTTTCAAGAAAAGCGAATGGGACCCCCCCGCAAACAGCAACGTCGCGGCGTCATGATCGCACTTCTCGCGAGCGCGTTCGTTGCTGCATGTGTCGAGGACGCAGGGAAGAGCACCACCCCATTAGACCGCTCGGCCGCGTCGGCGGTTAGGGTATCTGCACAGGATCTTCCTCCGCACCCTTCCGATGATTTCGCGAAGGCCATTCATGGTTTCGGCGGCGTCTTCAAGGAGCGCGGAAAGCTCGTCCTATACGTTACTGACATGCACACCAAAAGTGGCGCCCGTGCCGTCGCTGCTCGGGTCTGGCGTAAGCGAGCGCGCGCGCGGATAGATATCGAGGTGCGACAAGGTCGTTACGACTTCACCGATCTCAAACGCTGGAAGCAAGCCATTCGCGCGTCGATGGGTGGGCAGGTGGACATCGCGGGATCAGCAATTGATGAACGCGGCAACGCGATACTTTTTGACGTGACCTCGGCGACGGCACGTGATGTTGTCTCGGCTTTGGCCGCGCGACTCGGTGTACCGCCCGGCGCCCTGGAGGTGCGTGTCGTGGCCCCGCACCGCCTTGCTGCTGACCTGAACGATCGGGTGCGCCCGCTCGAAGGCGGCCTCATGATCCAGACGCCATTTACCGGCGGCGGGGGAGGAGTCAGCTACATCTCGATCTGCACTTATGGCGTAAATGCAACACGCAACGGAACGCGATACATGATTATGAATTCGCACTGCACGCAGGATGCGCAGTACTATGGGTTGGGCGGCATGCCAACAGGTGCGGCAACCGTCTACCAAGCCCAAGTCGCGTCCTCCAGTCGCATTGGGACCGAGGATACCGATCCTCCGTTTGACCAAAATAGCACCGCTTGTCCCGCGGGCGCGACCTGTCGATACAGCGACGCGGCACTCGTGCAGCTCACCACGTCAGATGCGTACGTGCTGGGAGGGGTCGAGGGCACGACCGGCGGACCGAACTACTCGTCGCTCAGTGGCCCCACTACCATCGACCCAGCGTGGCATATCAATCTCGCGGGTACGATCAGCCCGATCGTAGGCGACTCCGTCGAAAAGGTTGGTCGGGTATCGGGATGGACCGGCGGGACAGTAGGGAGTGTTTGCTACGATTACGAGTATGTCTACACGTTCGGCCGCAATGTCGTGTTGTGCTCAGTCGGTGTCTTCGCCGGCGTGCAGGAGGGTGATAGCGGATCGCCGGTATTCATGTACTATGGAAACGAGTACTGGTTGGATGGAATCCTGTTTGGCGCATCGGCAGGTAACGACCAGTTCTTTTTTGCCAAATGGGGCGATGTGAATACAGAGCTTGGCGGTGGGTTGAGTCCATAGAACGGCTTTAGTATTTCGAATCGGGTCCTGACCTATCAATCCCCTGAGATTTTACCGCATGGAGCAAAGAAGAACGCCCCCAATCTCTGGGGGCGTTCTTCTTTGACGGGCTTAGATTTCGAGCATGCCTACCGACGCTGAGCGCTGGAGATTCCTAGCCGATCACAAGCTCACGTTACACACCGATGGCGGGGAGGGATTCTAGCGGCCCTTTTTCCTCTAGATCCCATCTAGCGTCGTCCTCAATGTCGTCCTGATCGTCGGTGGTCATAATAGGATAGTCTGCCGTCAAACTATCTCGATGCCAACCCAGTGACCGGTAGCCCAATTTAGAGGCCCAGGAATAAGTTGACAGTCCCCGATGCCGCGGGAGCGGCGAGGAGGACTGTGAGGTGCGAAAGTCGAGATTCACCGAGGAGCAGATCGTCGCGATTCTCCAGGAGCAGGCGGCTGGCGGAAAGACGCTCGAGGTAATTCGTCGGCACGGGATCTCTCGAGAGACGTTTTACAAGTGGCGCCGGAAGTACGGCGGCCTGAAGGTCGACGAGGCGAAGCGGCTCCGGCAGCTGGAGGATGAGAACCGCCGGCTCAAGCGAGTGGTGGCTGACCAGGCCTTGAACATCCAGGTGTTGAAGGATGTGTTGGGAAAAGAGTGGTGACGATGGAGCAACGCCGGACCGTCGTCAGGGAGGTGAGAGGGGCTGCCGGTAGCGAGCGCAGGAGTTGCCGCTGGATGGGCTTTCATCGGAGTGCCGTGCGCTACGTCGTTCACCGGCGCGAGCGGGAGGCAGCGCTGCGAGCGCGGTTACGCGAGCTGGCGGAGGAGAAGCCTCGCTGGGGAAGCCCGATGCTGATCTGGCGGCTCAGGCAGGAAGGAGTGAGGGACAATCACAAGGGTATTCGCCGACTCTATCGCGCTGAAGGACTGGCGGTCAGACGGCAGCGGAGGAAGCGTGTGGCTATTCCTCGGGCGCCACTGGCTGTGGCCTCACGCCCGAATGAGAAGTGGGCGATGGATTTCGCGCGGGATACGCTCTCCGACGGGCGGTCATTCCGCGCACTCACCATCGTCGACACCTGTACGAGGGAATGCCCGGTGATCGAGGTCGATGTGAGCCTGGGAAGCGATCGAGTGGTGAGAGTGCTGGAAGCGCTGCGGGTGACGCGAGGACTGCCGGAGCACATTGTTCTGGACAACGGCCCGGAATTTCAGAGCAGAGCTCTCGATGCGTGGGCCCACGAGAGGGGAGTAAAACTCGAATTCATTCGTCCCGGAAAACCAGTGGAGAACGCGTTCATCGAGAGCTTCAATGGCAGGCTCAGAGACGAATGCCTGAACCAGCACTGGTTCCTCTCGATCTCCGACGCACGGCGCATCATCGAGAGCTGGCGAGTGAGTTACAACACCGCTCGGCCGCACCGCGGCCTCGGAAGTCTAACCCCCAAACAATACGCAGAGAAATACGAAGAGGAAAACTCTGAACGACTGTCAGCTTAAGAACGGACCTAAAGAGGGGCTACCGTCAACCGCAAGCCCGATACGTCGCAGGCGTATGGCCAGGTAAAGTACATGGGGGCGTTATGGATGGCGGCACTGGCACGTCACCACCCGACTATTCACTTCCTCACGGTCAGTCCGGGAAATACGGCTGGTACCCAAATCGCGACGAATGCTCCCGTGTTGCTGCGTCTGCTGCTGAAATATTTCCTTCAGCCTATTTTGATGCCTCTCCTGGGAATCGTGCATAAACTGCCGATTGGAGCCAAGCGCATTGTGGCTGCCCTCACAGACGACTCATTCCGAAACGGAGCGTTCTACGCCAGCCAACAGAACGCCCTGACGGGGCCGCTGGTGGACCAGAGTACCTTTTTCCCGGACCTGAATAATTCTACCTACCAGGATAACGCTGTACGGGCAATTCATCATTTCATTTCGGAACCCATCACGTCTACCAGCAAATGACTACACCCGCTGAGTTGCAGCAAGCTACGAACGTCGCCCAGCGTGCTCGGACCACTTGAACCTCACCCGGGGGCACGGGATGGGGCGAACGCGTGGCCGGAAGCCCAGTACAGTCCCGAGCGACGACTTCCGAGTTCGGTTACGTTCTCCCCGTCCCGTATGACAAGGACCACCGCATCGTGCAGACCGTACGAGCGGCGCAAACCACGTGTCCGTCAGCGCGAGTCAGTCCAGTCCTCTTCAAAAATCGACGCCATCATCCCGACACGCTCACGCGCGCACGCGCGGGTAGGCGCTATTAATGGCGCTCCCGCGAGGCGTTCAATTGCTCGGCGATTCCGACCGGCGCAGATTCGCGGCGTTGGTAAAGCCTCAGGGTACAGCGTCCTGAAGGAAGCCGCTTTCCTAGCGACCTACGAAAGCCGCTTTGGCCCGGAACGCATCGCCTGCGGTACATCGGTGGGGTTCGCCCGATCGGCATTTGGTGCGGCATTACCACCACGTGAGACGCTCGGCGTATCATCACGGGTCGCTTCGTTGATGTTTCTCTTGAACTCCTTGATTCCCTTGCCCATCGACCCCGCGATCTCGGGGATACGCTTTGCCCCGAATAGGAGCATCACGATCACGAGTACCATCAGGATGTGGGGAAGACTCAGGTTTTCGAACATGTTTCATTGACCTCGATCATTCGAGAAAAGTGGGTGATGTATGTTATGTCAAGCATTGTCAGCAAGTAAACTCACGACATTTGTAGCCGCACGGCTGCCGAAGAGGACTCGTACTCCTGCCGCTTCTCGCGCCTCTTAACGACAACTCTAGCGATCAGAATGCTCCCTTCGTAAAGCGCGTAGAGAGGGACGGCCAAAGCAACCAGAGAGTATGGATCCGCGCCTGGCGTGATGAACGCCGCCACCGTGAAGCACACGACAATGGAATGGCGACGGTATTTCGCGAGAAATTGCGGTGTGACGATCCCCATTGCCGTTAGAGCAAGAATCACAATCGGTACCTCGAACACCAGTCCGAACGTGACGCACATGCTGATCGCGAAGTCGAAGTACTCCGTCGCCGAGATCATCGGCGTGAGAGCGCCTGATTCGAGACCCATAAGCATCCCGAGTGTCAGCGGCAACACGACGAAGAAACTGAGCGAGACTCCGGCGAGAAAGAGGACGACCATCCCCACCAACACCGGAATGATCACTTTCTTCTCATGCGCGTAGAGCGCCGGAGACAAAAAGCCCCATAGCTGCCCAACGATCACCGGAGCCGCCAGTATGATCCCCAGAAACAGCGATGCGTTGAGCAGTATGTGAAACGACGTGCCGGGGTGTGTGTAGATGAGATTTCTGCCATGAAGAAGGGGCAGGATGGGACCTTCTCCCAGACGAATCAGATCGATTCTGGACAAGAGCATGAAACCGACGATGACGCCGAGTACAACGGCGCCAGATATCCAGAATAGCCGCCGCCTGAGCTCCTCGAAGTGATCGAGGATCGGCATCTGTGCGGCCGTCGTTCTCCCGGAGGTGCGCCCCATCCCAAATTTCATCTGCCCTTTCCTGGTAACGATCGAATCAGTTGATGAGCGGTGAGACGATCGCGAGCACCTGGTCCTTCGTCAAAGGTTCGTCGAACGCCTCTGTCACCGCGTTGGTGGACAAAGCATGGGAGGGGCCTATCGTGCCACCGTTGGCGTAATAGGTGCTTTGACGTGCGAAACGTGCGGCAGTTTAGCGGTTATGATGGACGCTGCTACATGTGACGGGCTCCCCTGCTTATCCAGAGGTGTGTCAGTTTGTGTGTCAGTTTCTTCCGGCAAAGTACGACATAGTTTGCTAAGGTTCCCGGCTCCGACGCTCGGTTCCCCTATGAAGTCCGGCAGAATGTCGTGATTGGTTTATGCCCGGTGCTAACTACGGATCAGAAGGTTGGGGGTTCGAGTCCCTCCGGGCGCGTAGATTAACTCTTTGTCCCTGCGCTGCTTATGCGGTGCGGGGCTTTTTTTCGCCTATAAGTCGGGTACAGTCGTGGGTGGGCTTTTTCTTTATTGCGAAGGGGATCAGCGGGGTCGCAGACAGGGGTCGATTATCGATCTCTTCGCCGCGCCGCGGTCGTTGATGGTCTCGTAGAACTCGTCGAAGTAGTGGAGAGTTTCCCGAACCCTCCCTTTATCCATCAACTTGCCGATTGAATCGCTGTACAACGCGTAGATCTCCGGCTTCTTCTCGTTGAAGATCGCGAACGCTTTGTTGTAAGACGAGGCGTCCGTGCAATAGGCGCGAAACAGGCGCTGCCTGACGCTCGGGATCCTCAGGCTCGAATCGGCCGTCGCGTACCGCGCGTTCACGGCTCCGGAGAAATCAAAGTCGTAAGCAATTGGCATCACGTCGCCCGCTCATTGAAGAACAGCTCCACATTGTGAAGCCCCGCGACCGAAAAGTCGGTGTTCCCGATGAAATACTGAAAGAGACCGAACAAAGCGTCCTGTAAAGGATCGAGGTTTTCACCCCCAGCCCCTTTCTGCTCCAGCACTCTGCCACCCAGGCGCGCTGCGAGGGCCTTCGGTTCTTCCATGATGAAGCCGTATCGCCGAGCCCGCACTTTTCCGTTCGCGCTGTCGGCGTAGGTGAATCTGATCAGCCGCGCCTTGTGACTCACCGGAGTGATGAGCTGGTAAATGCGATAGAGCTGGTACTCCTCCACGATGTACTGCTCGTACGTATCCGCGTTCTGGCAGTAGCTGACAAGCTTGGGCTTGTCGAGATTGTCGAAGATCGTCCCCTTCGAAGTCACTCCGCTGAAGTTGAGACGCAACGGCGGGAAGTCGCACATCTTGAGACGCCATATCCCGCGCGTCCGCGCTTTGATGGGGACGGTAACGAGACTTCCTTCGGGAGCCTTGTATGAAAGTGTCGCCGGCCGCCACGGCGGAGTATCGCCCTTGTCCCCGCGAATCTTGCCAATGTTCGTGGTGAGCGTCACCTCGATTGGATCCTGTGACTCGAAGAACGCAGAGGCGTCGTGATGCTTCACCGAGTCTGTTTTGGTTGTAGCTTGGGCCACTTGCACCGCGCTCGCACCAGGTGTCTGCGCGCCGGCCATGCAGCCGAGGAGCGCGGCAAGCAGGACTGCAACGTCCGAAATACGAAACATGCGAGGAGTCTCAGGCAGCACGGGCCTATCCTCAAAAAGGGGCGGCTCGAATATCGTGACGCCGGTCGTTTCACGCCATAGTATCCGGCTCTGCCCTGCAGCTTGAGATCCGCCAGAACGGCTAAATCATTTCGTGGCGGGGGCTTGCCCGTCCGCTGCGGTCTGTATCGGACGGGTCGGTACGCGCAAATGCCGACGGGCTGCTCAGGCTGGCGGAGGCGCATCGCGGTCCGTGGCCAACCGCGGCGCGACGACCGGGGCTCCGGCACCAGTGGTCCGCCCCAGCGCACGGACGCGTTCGAGGTTTTGGACCGCGCCCTGATATTGGCGCTCCACGAGCGCGCGAACGTCGGGGAGGAGATCCTTCTTCCGCGCATCTTCGTAGTTCTTGACCGCGACCGCTTCGCCGCGCTCACACTCCGTGATGATCGCCGCCTCATCCTTTCCCGTGACCGCCGCCTTGACGTCGATCCAACCCCGGTGAATCTTCGCAGCCACACTGCCGGTTGTCTCCGGATCTCCCCCCAACCGGCGCACCTCGGCTTGCAACTCAGCCGCGGACCGCTCGATGACCTGGGCGCGGGACGTAAAGAGTGCTTTGGCCTCGGGGTTCTTCACCGCGGACGCAGCGGTCCGGAAGCCGTTGACGCCGTCCTTGCAGGTTTCGATCAAGTCGTTGAGGACCGATACCGTCTCCTTATTGTCTAGTGCCATCGTCGTTCTCCTGGATATGGTGACAGGTCTTACTCAGGCACAGCACGTGCCCGGCAGCGCAAAAAGAGCTGAAATTTCGTACCGATGTCGCATTGCTTTATGTCCGGTGCTGACTACGGATCCGAAGGTTGCGGGTTCGAGTCCCTCCGCCGCGTTTCGGACGTCACAAAACGTGAAAACCCCTCGCCTTGACGAGGGGTTTCCTGTTTGCACCCTTGATTCTGGTGTAGAAGACTAAGCCTTACTCAGTTCCCTTTCTTGACCTGGTTCCGGTAAGCCTCGTTCGCGTAAATCGCGATCTCCACTCGGCGGTTCTGGGCTCTTCCAGCTTCAGTGTCGTTCGACTGAATCGGCTCGGATTTGCCTCTTCCGGTCGCCTGAAGGCGGCTCGCCGGGACTCCAAGCGACTGAAGGTAGCTCTGCGCCGCCACCGCTCTCCGCTGGGATAGGTCGTTGTTGTAGGCATCGGTGCCCACGCTGTCCGTGTGGCCCACGATCAGGATGTCCGAGTTGGGATACTTCTCGAGGCTGCTCGCGAGCTGCTGCAAATTCGTGCGGCCGTCGGGAAGTATCTCCGTGGAATTGAACGGAAAGAGAATCCCGGACGCGAACGTTACCGCGATGCCCTCTCCGACCCGCTGGATCGTTGCACCGGGGATATTCTGCTGCAGCTCCTTTGCCTGCTGATCCATCTGGTGACCGATGACAGCGCCAGCGGCACCGCCAACGACCGCGCCGATGATCGCTCCGCGCGCTGTTGAACCGGTCTGGTTCCCAATCACTCCACCGACTGCGGCGCCCGTTGTCGCGCCGATGACTGCCCCGCGCTGCTGCTGACTCATTCCAGCACAGCCACTAAGCATTACCGATGCTCCGATGAATAGCGCACTCGATAGACGCGTTGATCTCATTGTAGTCATTGCATGTTCTCCTTTTAGTGTTCGCCCCTATGGCTTTACAAGTTGGGTGCCATCTTCAGCCAAGATTGACCGCCTTTCCCGGAACCCCCTCAGAAGCCCTGTCCGAGGCGTCCGGTGAACTTCCACGCTCCTCTTGTGTCAATTGGGCGCGTCACGCCAAGTCCCAACGCACCGTTGAAAAAAGTGACGAGAAATTCGGCGGACGCGCGGACCCCGCGCGTTGACCGCGCGACCGGGACAGCCAATCCCGTAACGGGGTCGGTCGTCGTCCCAAGCTCGAGAAGGGCTGCCTGCGCGGCGGGTCCCGAAACCTCGGTCCATCCGGCATGAATGCCGGCGGCGAGTCCGGGAGCGATTCCAGGCACGATGAGGCGGCTTGGCAGGTGAATGGGAGCCCCAAGGAACGGAAACGTGTAGCCAACGACTGCGCGGGCGAGGGCCGCGCGGTCGCCGGCGAATTCCTTGTAGCCGTACGCGCTCAGTCCTTCCCCGCTCCCGATCTCGAACATTGCCTGAGGAACGGGTGTGCCGAAAAGGGCTCCGCCGTCGGCGCGAGCGTAAAGCTGAAAAGGGCCTACTTCGCGACGCGACGCGGTGCGCAGCTCCAGCCTTTGCCAGCGCATTCCGCCATCGGCGCGCTCGTAGCTCATCTTCGCGCCAACGCCACGATCGACAAAGAGCCCGCTTATCTCCGGATTGAAATCGAGCGCCGCAAAGGTCCTGAGGTAGTTCCCTCCCCGAATACCGCGATTGGGGCGGAAACCGCCATTTCGGGCCACATACAATCCACGCGAAATATTCTGCTCTACGGCTCGGTCCCGCACGGGTCCGGTCTCAAATCGAAAGAGCGAGCGTTGCTTGAGGCCTAACGCGCGGGTGAGGACTGCGGTGGCGCTGACGCGATCGAGGTAATCGAAATCGTCGACGCTCCCGAGCAAGGCGGAGATCGTCGAGCCCCACGAGAAGGGCAGCTGGAAATCGTTCGTGTTCGCGAGGGAACGCTCGAGCCGGATCCCTGTTGTGGTCCGCCCCCTACTGTGCCGAACATCGAGCACTCCACGGGCCGTGCGTTCGGCCCACGCCCACCCCAGCGATCCGTGCATCAGGGACGTGGCCGTGGTGTCGCCGAATTCTCTTTCCACGGCCAGCCCCGTGAACAATCCTTCGATACGGTTGAAGCGAATAACCTCGGGCAGCGACCGCGGGCGAAAGCGGAATGCGCGCGTCTCGCCCACCGTGCGCCATTCCTCAGGGGCCAAATCGTCGAACTGGCCGTAATAGACATCGCTGCTCGCCGCGCCGATCGGCCTCTCCCATGCCTTGAATCGGTCCTGAGTCGATGAGGGCGCGAAGGTGAGATTGTGCCGCACACCGGGCGGCGCGACCGGCCCGCTCCACGAAGAATCATTCGGCAGGTAGTCGTTGAATCGCGAAACGATGCGCACGATGCTCCTGAAATCACCAAACAAGGCGATTCGCGCCTGGAGCTCGGCGCGCTGAAATGCGGGCAGCCAGTACTGGCCGTCCACTTCAACGTTGACCAGCTCGACGAATGACGCCCCACCAACGCCTGGCAGTCGGCTTCCGGACTTCAAGGTGACCTTTCCATCGCGAACTTCCACGAGGCGGCCGCGCATCCGCACTATCTGCTTCCAGTCGGCGTCGAGATACATGTCGCCAAAGAAGAGAACGGCATCGCCCCGCACATTGGGGCCGGGCGAGACGCGAACGTGCACGATCGGAATTCGTCTTCCGTTCGAAAAAAGAGTCACCGTCGTGTCACCGCCCTCGAATACGTAGTAGGTGTCGCGATTTGCGGCGAGCGGGTGGATGGCTATGCTCTGGCTGGTTCCACTGACGGTTCTATTCGGATCGCTCGCCGACGTGACTCCCAGCTGGAGGCGGTTCCCGTACAGAGTCGGGATTGTCCAGCCTCCGAAGAAGCTCATTAGCGAGAAGGAGGGAGCTACAGCCTGGTGGCGATAACCGACGACGCGCTGGTCATAGCGGTCCGGCGCGCGCCAGCGGACATCGCTGGCGACCTGCTCGAGCTGGATCGTCCGCTCCCGTCCGCCCGAATCGAGAACAACGAGGGACATCTCCGTCTCGACGCGAGCTCGATACGAGCGGAGGCGGTCTGGTATCTGGCGGTTTATGCGCGCAGCTTCTGCGAGGAGCGTTGCCAGGCCCGCGGACCCGACAGTGGAGGGCGGGCCGGCGATCGTTGACTGTCCGAAGGCAGGCCTGCTCGAGCCCGCGAGGAGCGCGATGCAGAGACAGGCTCGCGAAGCCATCATTTATTTGCGCCTCCAGATTTGCTGTTGCGCGTGCAACACTTTCCACCGACAAAGCGAAAGACAATCGTCGGCCTTCCCTTCACCCGCCAGCCATGTCGAACAGACAAGTCATTCTCTCCGTGCTTCTCGTAGCGGGGGCGTGCTCCACTGCGCCAAAGACTGCTCCCGTGCCCCAGCGCGCAGGGATTTCCGATAGTACCAGAGCGGGCGGCGATTCGGTCCGCGCCGGTGGCGCGCAGCCGAGACCCTACAATCGCGTGATAACGCGGGATGCAAGAACGAGGCGGGGAATGTTCGCCGTGCACAGGGTGAACGAGAAGCTCTATTTCGAGATTCCACGAAACGAGCTGAATAAGGACATGCTCCTCGTCGGACGCTACTCACGCGCGGCCGCGGCGAATCCCCGGCTGCCCGGGGGACAGTTCGGCAACTACGGCGGTGATCAGTTCGCCGAGCGAACTCTCAGGTGGAATCGGAGTGGCAACCGAATCGTGCTCCGTTCGCCATCGTTTGCGATCGTTGCCGACACGTCGACTCCCATCTACCGCGCAGTGGAGGCGGCAAACTATCCGCCGGTGATCGGTGTGTTCAATGTGGAAGCGTACGGGCAGGACAGCGCCGCGGTGATAGATGTCACCCGGCTGTACACGACGAGCATTCCCGAGTTCGCCGCGATTCGCGGCAGCCTGGATGAGCGTCGCTCTTTTGTCGAGAACGCTCTCGCCTTCCCCGATAACGTGGAGATCGAAGCCACTCAGACCGGCACGCCGACGCCCGCGCCCGGCGCGGGTGTCGGAGGCGGAGGCGCTGGTCAGGCCGCGCGCGCTCAGGAGGCGCAGAGCGTGCTCGCCCACTGGAGCATCGTCCGACTCCCCGAGCGTCCGATGGTTCCTCGTCGCTTCGACGAACGCGTCGGCTACTTCTCGATCGCCCAGGTCGATTTCGGCACCACCGAACAGAGATCGGCTGATCGCTCTTATATCACGCGTTACCGACTGGAGAAAAAAGACCCATCGGCGGCGCTGTCGGATCCTGTCAAGCCGATCGTCTACTACGTCGATCCCGCAACGCCGGAGCAGTGGAAGCCGTGGGTCAGAAAGGCGATACTCGATTGGCAGCCCGCATTTGAGGCAGCCGGCTTCAAGAACGCGATCATCGCGATGGATCCGCCCGGGAACGATCCGGATTGGTCACCAGAAGATGTGCGGCACACCGTGATCCGCTGGCTCCCGTCGACAATCGAGAATGCGCAGGGTCCGCACGTCAGCGATCCGCGGACCGGAGAGATCCTCAACGGCTCTGTGCGCATGTTTCACAATGTTCTGAACCTGCAACGCGATTGGTATTTCACCCAGGCATCGGCGCTCGACCCGCGGGCCCGGACACTTCCCTTCCCGGATTCATTGATGGGGAGACTGCTCGAATTCGTCGTTGCACACGAGATCGGACACACGCTGGGACTGCGTCACGACCAGATCGGAAGCTCCACTTATCCCGCCGACAGCGTGCGCAGCGCGAGCTGGGTGAGCCGCATGGGACATTCACCGTCCATCATGGACTACTCGCGCTTCAACTATGTCGCGCAGCCGGAGGACAACATTGCGGTAGCCGACATCGTTCCGCGCATCGGGCCCTACGACAAGTACGCGATCATGTGGGGATACACGCCAATCCCGAACGCTGGCAGCTCGGATCAGGAGCGTCCGACGCTCGACCAATGGGCGAGACTGCAGGACACGGTTCCATGGTATCGCTTTTCGGAGAACAACGAGGGCGGATACGGTACGCAGAGCGAAGCGGTCGGCGACGCGGATCCCGTCAAGTCGACCGCCCTTGGCTTTCGGAACCTGCGGCGCGTGGTCACCTACATCTCGTCGGCGGCGACCAAGCCAGGCGAAGACAACGACGATCTGCGAGAGATCTACAATCGAACTGTGCAGCAATGGGCGACCGAGGCGAGCCACGTAGCTACGGTCGTTGGCGGCGAGCAGGTGCAGTACAAATCGGGGAGCCAATCCGGGGCCGTGTATACGCCGCTCTCACGCGCCCGCCAGCAGGAAGCCATGCGCTTCCTCGACGACAACGTCTTTCAGACTCCGACATATCTGATTCAACCCGACATCGCGCGAAGGATCGAGGCCGCGGGGATGATCACGCGCATCACCAACGCCCAGGCGCGTGTTCTCTCGAGCGTCCTGAGCGACGATCGAATGAATCGGCTCCTCGAGAACGAAGCGCTCGCGCCCGCCAGCTCCTATTCGCTCTCTTCAATGCTCGATGATCTGAAGCACGGCGTGTGGACCGAGCTGGCGCAGTCGCGCGTCTCGATCGACCCTTACCGGCGGACGCTGCAGAACGAGTTTCTCGCTCAGATTGACAGAAAGCTGAATCCGGCCGCTGTTACGGGCCCACCCGCGCCGACATTCCCGGGATTCACACCCCCGGTGCCGCTATCGGCCGACGCTCGAAACGAGCTGAGGGGTGAGCTGGTTTCGGTTCGAGCGGATCTGCGAAGGGCGCTTGCCCGGGCCGCTGATCGGGCGACGCAGCTGCATCTCGAAGGTTCAGATCACCAGATTGGAGACATTCTCGATCCCAAGAAATGAGGGCGCGGGGCAATCGGTAACCCGATAAAAAATAAAACGGGGAGGCGCGAAGCCTCCCCGTTTTACTTTCAAGCTGTAGCAGCTCTCGTTCTGCTACCTCTTAAAATCCGATACCCGGTACCTGCAACCCGTTGCCAGCCTTACGCGCAGACGATGACGCCGGTTGCGTTGGAACATGACTTCGACGACTGCGAGTGGCTCGCCGTCGCGGTCCAGCTTGGCGGTGGTCCCGGTACGTATATCGCGACGACTGTAACGTTCTGCGACGTCGTGAAACCCTGGAGCGGTGAAGCATTGCTCGCGGTGCCCGAGAAGTACGCGCCATTCTGATCGGCCGCATACTGCTCTTCGTACGTCGCCAGGTTGCGAAGATCCGACTTCATGGCGGCGACGTACGCCTTGTCCTTCGTATTCGCGAACTTTGGAATCGCAATCGCGGCAAGAATGCCGATGATGACGACGACGATCAGAAGCTCTATGAGTGTAAAACCCTTTTTGCTGCGCATATAGAACTGATCCTCGTCGTAAGCGGTTGGTCTTGAAGCGTCTCGACTACGGAGCCGAGAGCGTAAAGACTATCGGCAAGCTGTACGTGCCTGGCGCGTTGCTGGGCTGCGTGAAACCCGCGGCCCACACGGTCTTGAAGAACGCCTGCGCTGCGGTACCATTGGTCGCGGCCGCGCCCGAAAGGAAGAGCGCATCACTCGCGCCGATCCCGACGTAGGTGCCTGCTACCGCGTTCGACCAAGTGAGGTCGCTGATCGGCTTGGCGCCGGCGAACGATCCGACGTACGTCCAGGTCGACGGATTGCTGGTCCTGATGTTCAGGCTCCAGCTCCGATTCGCCTTGACGGTGAACGTTGGGCCTGCGTCGGCGATAGTTGCACCGAGATCAACCTGATCGGCCGTCGGCGCGCTTATCGCGGTAGTCGTAGCGCTCATGCCAAGCTTGACGAGCGCGTTGACCGTCGTGGAAGCTGTGTTTACGGTGTTACAGCCACCAGCGTTGCCTGAGCATTGCGCGTTAGCCTGATTGGCAACAACGACTGAGCCCAGCACGAGAGCGGCAAGAAGGAAACGGTTCGCGTTCATTGTGATCTACTCCAAAGTTGACTGAGTGTACGACGGCAGCGGTTGGACAATTAGAGCCGTCATCCTACGGTAAAGACGCGATGCCACTGCGGTCTGCAACGCGAAAATCGTGGTCAATTTGAAGGGAGACCGCGTTTGTTAACTCCTTGTTACATAGAAGCTTAGCCCAGTCACAAATGTGCGACAATCGACCCTTTCGCCGCGATTTGCGGCAGTTGTTGCACACTGCCAACGGTCGACGAGAGCGGTGATTAGAGGGTCGCCGGACGCGCTTCCGGGAAGTCGATCTGGCCGCAACAATTAGCGTGTGTCAGGCTCCCGCGCCCACTCCGTATCAGTTAAGATGTGTGGGTCTCCTTCGCTCGAAGGGGCTTCGTTTTTTTCGGGGCGTAGCGTAGCCCGGTAGCGCGCCTGCTTCGGGAGCAGGAGGTCGCTGGTTCAAATCCAGTCGCCCCGACTGATTTAAGTACAGCCCTTACAATGCTTTGCGTTGTAGGGGCTTTTTTCTGCGCGCTTGTGGGGGTCAGTTTGGGGGTCAGTTTCTCTGAACTCACCCAGCGTGTGTTTTATCCGTGATCTTCCTGGGACAAGACATTACTTCCAGGAGAGAGTGTGCTGATCGGCTTGCTGATAGCACCTGAGAAGAGTGGCTGTGTCGCTCCAGCCGCCTGCTGCTGCTACGTCGACCGCTGGAAGATGTTTTCTCGTCGTAGCCCATGATCTTCTGTACGCGTGCCACAAGGAGCCGTCCAGTTTCGGAAGACCCGCTCGTTCCTCCGCATCTCGCAACCAATGGCCGAACGCATCGCGACTCACTGGCCTTGTTCTATCAGCGTGACTCGGGAACACGAGCCCCCCGAACGCGCCGCCCATCCTTACTCTGAATGAGCGCAGCTCTTCACAAAGTGCGGGAGGGAGCGGTATCACCCACTCCTTACCCTTCTTGTCAGTCTCAGCACGCCAGCGGATGCTGCTTTGAGCGAGGTCGATATCGTCCCACGTTAGCTGACGGATTGCGCCGAGACGTCGTCCTGTCGCTTCTGCCAACGTGAGAGCGAGCTCGAGCTTTAACCACTTGAGCCTTGATACGTCCGACTTCGCGTTGACAGTCAACTCCTGCGCCTTCTTCCTGGTTGCCTGAAATCGCTCCCAAGTTGCGACGGGCCGCTTTGGGTTCCTCTCCCTCGGCCGTCTGACGCCAGTCAGAGGGTTCTGATCCAGAAGACGTTTACCGGATTTTGTCCGAACAGTGACGGCCCAGCGTAGGATCGTGTGAAGCAGTTGCAGATCCACTTCAACCGATCGGGCACGCACTGCAGGTGTCGTCCGCTCCGGGTTAACAACTATCCCACCTGCGAGGCGCTTCCTGGTAAATGCCAACTGATCTTGTTCTGTCAGGTCTCGAACATCGCAATCTGCGCCGAAGAAAGCGATCAGTGTCTCGGCTCGGCTCTTAGCTTCTTTTTGCGACCGAGCGGTGCCGTCCAAGAACGACGCACACTCCTTGTGGTACCGCTCCCAAAGCGTTTGCAGAGTGAGAATCTCCGGTGTCGCTACATCCTCGTTCCGAAGGAGCACACCGAGCAGCTCTTTCCCGAGCGACTCCGCTTCAACTCGATCGTCGGTCGAAAGGCAGCGCCGATCAATGCCTTGTCCCGGGGTCCACACAGCCCGATAAAACTGCCCACCACTTCTCTTTTGAAAAAGCCGGACACGAATCCCTCTACTGCCGAGAGATCGTGACCACAGTCCATTGTGCTGATGCCATTCGCTACGTGACGGTTTCCGAGCCATAAGAAATTGCTCCTCACCGCCGGACGCGAAGGGATCGAGCGTCGGAAGCGAGATCATATCCTTTGGTTTTGGAAGCAGCAAGCTTGGGCTTGATCCGCGTAATCAGACCAACGATCGTTAGTCCATCGGATCACCGATACGTGGGTTCGGTCCTCGTGACTGTCGGATCAGGCTTACGCCCAGAATTATTGCGCCGATGCCGATCAAGATGGCGCTTCCACGTTCAAGTCTCGTGAAGCCAAACAACCCAAGCACTCCGGCCGCTATTCCTAAGGTGCCAAGAGCGAACAAGAGCAAGCGCGCGATTCTATCTCTCAAGAGAGTCTATGACTGAGTGTGTAATCGAACTAACGCCCTAGTTCGGCTGCAAGCACGTGACAACAATGCCCTTGGTGATCTCCGCGTTTTCTCTTCGCGCGCGTGAACGGGAAGGGAGGTCGGCCGTGACGTTCGCGATGTTCATCTCAGCGGTGGTGCCGCGGCACCCACGTCGGCGCGCCTTCCTCAGTAGAGTTGTCTGTCAGTAGGTGCACGTCAGATCTCTAGCGGCGAATCTGAGGAAAGTTGATGCTGCTGAAAGGCCTCCTGCTCCAGTATCAGGAGCGCCTGAAATACCAGTCAAGCAGCTCACGCCTATCAAGCGTGAGCCTTCTCAGGGAAACACGCAACTGATCCTGGCCCGGAGATCCATTAGGCGCATCGCGGCGATCGACGCCGATTGTAGCGCGACGTTCGCTTCGACGAGCCGGTTCACCGAGGGAAGCGCGCCCGCGAGCAGCGAGTATCCAGCCAGCATCGCGCCGAGGGCAAGCGAGCCGTGTACCACCGAGACCGCGCCGCCCGCCAGCGCGGCGATCACGAGCAGACCACCGCCGATCTCGGCAGCGAGTGACGCGCGGGCCTGCAACTGTCCCAACGTGGCGATGCCAGCTTGAAATGCGCGATACCGTATTCCGGCGGCGAGCGCGAACGGCTGCTCCACCGCGAACGTTCGGATGTCATCGATTCCCGCCAGACTGTCAACGTAGGTG
>JBBQFZ010000031.1:0-23865 GCA_038322455.1 Gemmatimonadales bacterium
CATTCTCGCCTGCTATTTCAACACCGACAGCTACCGCATTCTCGGCGAGAACTCGGGCCAGGCCGACCATCGCGACGTTCGCGTGGAGCTCAAGAAGAACAACCTCACGCGCCAGACCACGTTCTATACGATCCAGGGTCCAGGCGGACGCTGGTACGTGGACAACATGGACATCGCAGCGGTGCGCGACTTCTGCGGAAGCAACGCACCTCAGCCGCGCTAGCGATCGGACAGCTCGACCAGCACGCCCCCGGTGGATTTGGGGTGCAGGAATGCGATTCGCTTTCCCTCGGCGCCGACCCGCGGTTTCTGGTCGATGAGCTGGATTCCAGCGGCGCGACAGCGGTCGAGCATCGCGTCGAGGTCGTCAACCGAAAAGCAGATGTGATGAATTCCCGGTCCGCGCTTCGCCACGAAGCGCGCGATCGGTGAGGCGGGATTGTCGGCCTCCAGGAGCTCGACGAGCGACTCTCCCGCACTGAAGCCGGCGATCCGCGCACCGTCGGCATCGGTGAGCCTCACCTCTTCCAGGCCCAACACATCGCGGAAGAAGGGAAGCGCATCGCCGAGGGCCTCCAAGGCGATCCCAACGTGTGAAATTCGGGCGCCACGAGGACTTGATGGGGTCATTAAATTGTATTGATGAAGGGGTCGAACCCCACAGAAATTAACCGTCGAATTTCCGCGGGTCATCCGTGGGTTGGAGATTACACAATGTCGAATGCACTGGAAGTGACTGATTCCGATTTTGAGCTGCAGATCGAGCAGCATAAGGGGCTCGCCGTGGTCGATTTCTGGGCCGCCTGGTGCGCACCGTGCCGCATGGTCGCTCCCGTGCTCGATCAGCTCGCGGCGGAATATGAAGGCAGGGCCAAAGTTGCCAAGGTAGACGTCGACACGAACCTCAAGACATCTACGAAGTTCAACGTCCGCTCCATTCCCGCGATTCTGTTCTTCAAGGATGGAAAGCTCGTCGACCAGATGATCGGCTTCGCCGGGAAGCCAGCGCTAGCGGAGAAGTTCAGGCAGCACGCCGCGTAGCCAGCGGAGTCCGTCGCCGGCCGAGCGATGAGCTCCGAGCGGGCGGGGGCTCTCTATCTCGTAAGCACTCCCATCGGGAATCTGGGAGACATGTCGCATCGCGCGGTCGAGGTCCTTTCCTCGGCCGCGTTGATCATTGCGGAAGACACGCGTCACTCGCGACGCCTGCTCGATCATTACAAAATCTCGACGCCGCTCAGCTCCTATCATGAGCACAACGAGGCAAAGGAAACACCGAGGCTGATTGCGAGACTCCGCGCCGGCGATTCGATCGCCCTGATCTCTGACGCGGGGACGCCGCTGATCTCGGATCCGGGATCGCGACTCGTTTCGGCCGCCGTCGATGCGAATGTCCGGGTAGTTCCGATTCCGGGCGCGTCGTCCGTGATGGCCGCCCTCGTAGGATCCGGAATGTCGCTCGAGAAATTCATCTTTATCGGCTTTCTGCCGCGCAAGGGGCGCGAGCGCGGCGAGATGATCTCCGAGGTCGTCGCATCGCATGCGACGGTCGTGATGTTCGAGGCCGCGAATCGTGTTGCCGCCACACTCGGCAATCTGATTGACGCTGGTGCGCGTGACCGGCCGGCGGTTGTGGCGCGCGAGCTAACGAAACAGTTCGAGGAATTCAGGCGAGGCAGCGTCGCCGAGCTGGCGGAGATCTACAAGGAGTCGGATCCCAAGGGCGAAGTCGTTCTGGTTGTTGCCGGCGCCGAAAAACGGCGAGTAAGCGAAGGTGAGCTGAGCGTCGCCGCCAGAGAGTTGCGCGCGCAGGGCAACGCGCCGCGCGAAGTGATGGACCACCTTGTCACGAGCCTCGGTGCCCCGCGCAATCTTGCATACAAGATCGCGCACGAGGACGAATCGTGATCGCGCGCCCAGAGTGGGATCTGCCCGTCGTGTACGCGCCCGACTCTCCGCCTCTGGACGACGATGCCGCGGAACGAGAGCAAGTCCCTCTCGATCGCGCCGCGGTCGAGAGAGATCTCGGACCGTCGGGCTCGATCGCCGGAGTGCTGGCGCAATACGAAGATCGCGAGAGCCAGAGGGAAATGGCGGGAGTCGTTGCCGATCTCTACAACGATGGAGGTGTCGGACTCCTCGAGGCGGGAACGGGAGTCGGAAAATCGCTGGCCTACCTGGTGCCGGCACTTCGCTGGGCAGCCGCCAACGGTCAGAGAACCGTCGTCTCCACTAACACGATCAACCTTCAGGAGCAGCTGGTTCGAAAGGATCTCCCGTTTCTCGCAGCGGCGTTCGAGGGGGATCAGGAGGTCAAATTCGCGCTCCTGAAAGGATGGCGGAATTATCTCTGTCTGCTGCGGCTCGCGCAGAGCAGGCTCCTCGCGTCGTCGTTACTTGGAGACGATGCGAGTGCGGAGCTCGAGGAAATCGCCGATTGGGCCGGCAAGACAACCGATGGCTCGCTGGCGGATCTCGGGTCACCTCCGCGCCCCGAAGTTTGGGACGAGATAGCGGCCGAGCCCGATCTATGTACGAAGTCGGCGTGCCCGCACTATGGCAAATGCTTTCTTTTCCAGGCGCGCCGGACCGCCGCAAGCGCCGACGTCGTCGTGGTCAATCACCACCTGCTGATGTCGGACGTCGCCGTGAGACGCGTACAGCAGAACTGGGAAGACGCAGCTGTGATTCCCGCGTATTCGCGGCTCGTCGTCGACGAAGCGCATCACATGGAGGAGGCAGCCTCGGCCCACCTCGGCACTTCCGCGACGAGGCGCGGACTGCAGCAGCTCTTTTCGCGGCTGCTGCGCCACGGCGCTGGACCACGCCGCGGACTCTTGCCCGCCCTCGAGATGAAGCTCGCCGCGTCCCCCGACCTGCTGAACACGGCGAGCATGGACATCGTGCGCAAGAGCCTCGCGCCGTCGGTGAATGCGGCGCGTGAGAAGGCGACATTCCTCTTCGACTTGCTTCAGGGCTACCTGCAATCACACGGAGAAACCGTGCGACGGCTCACCGGAGAGTTTGCCAGCGATCCTATCTGGAATGCCGGGCTGACGGCAGCGCTCACCGATCTGCTCGGCGAGATCGCCATGATCAGGTCCGGATTGGAAATGGTTCGCACCCGAATGGAGGGCGCAAAAAAACCAGACGAGTCGGTGATGCCGTTGATTTCGGAAATGGCCGCGGTGGGCCGGCGTCTCGAGGGAGCCGCGTTGGCGCTCGAAGGGACGCTGAGTCCACCCGCTGGCGAGCCGATGATCAGGTGGGTCGAGCTGCGCGGGAGGGAAGGAAATGTCGCCGTGATATCGGTCCCACTCGATCTCGCACCGATTCTGCGCGAGGATCTCTTCAGCCGGGTCGAGACCGCGATCCTGACCAGCGCGACTCTGACAAACGACGCGCGATTCGACTTCCTTTCGCGGCGACTCGGCCTGGATTCGCGGGGAGCGAACGTCGTGACGGAGATTTTCCCCTCCCCGTTCGAGTATCAGACGCAAGCGCTGTTCATGGTGCCGACGGACGCGCCCGCTCCCAACGTCGACGGCCCGGGACACATGCGAGCCGTCGTGCGGAGCATCGTCGATGTTACCGCCGCCGCGGATGGCGGTGTGTTCGCGCTCTTCACCAGCCACCGCGACGTGCGCGCCGCGGGCGCAGAGCTCAGAGCGCGTGGCGTGGAACGTTCGCGTCCCCTGTTCGTGCATGGCGAAGACACCCGCGACAATCTGCTTAAAAAATTCCGCGAGTCCGGACGAGCGGTTCTACTCGGCACCGCGTCTTTCTGGGAAGGCGTCGACGTTCCGGGGAGAGCGCTGAGGGGCCTCCTGATTGCGCGGCTGCCGTTCAGGGTTCCCTCCGAGCCCGTGACCGCGGCGCACTGCGAGGCGATAGTCGAGCGGGGCGGCGACGCCTTTGCGGAGTACATGGTCCCGCACGCCGCGCTCCGGCTGAAGCAGGGATTCGGACGATTGATCCGCACGGCGACCGATCGCGGTGTTATCGTGCTTGTGGACCCCCGCGCGGTAACCAAGGGCTACGGCAGAGCGCTCCTGCGCGACCTTCCTCCAGCGCGCCGAGTGTTCGGCCCGTGGAGCACCATTGTGAAGCAACTCGAGGACTTCTACAAGTGACCAACTGAGATGCCCAGCACAAAGTATCGTCCGGGGAAAATCGT
The DNA here is from genome assembly GCA_038322455.1 of Gemmatimonadales bacterium. Classification (GTDB taxonomy): domain Bacteria; phylum Gemmatimonadota; class Gemmatimonadetes; order Gemmatimonadales; family Gemmatimonadaceae; genus UBA4720. The sequence continues at coordinate 4,178 of JBBQFZ010000031.1, forward strand.
CTGCGTGGGCCGCAATTACCGCGAGCACGCAAAGGAGATGGGGAACGAGGTTCCCAAGGAGCCGCTCCTTTTCCTCAAGCCGCCATCGAGTGTCGTTCACGAGAGCGAGGCGATCAGGCTGCCGAAGGCCTCGTCCAAGGTCGAGCATGAAGGCGAGATCGGCGTCGTCGTGGGGAAGACTCTGAGCTGGGTGTCGGAAGGTGATGCGGCGCGTGGGATCAGAGGAATAATCGCGGTGAACGACGTCACCGCCCGGGACCTCCAGAAGACCGATGGACAATGGACGAGAGCCAAGGGATTTGATACCTTTTGTCCTCTGGGAGAGGAGTCATCAATGCTTCCGGATCTGGACAGCCTTACCGTCATCACGCGAGTGAATGGCGTCGAGCGCCAGCGAGGAAAAAGCACCGAGATGGTCTTCTCGATCCCGTCCCTCCTCGCATACATCTCACGCATCATGACTTTGGAGCCGGGAGATCTGGTCGCAACCGGAACACCTTCGGGTGTGGGGCCTCTCGTCCCCGGAGACCTGGTTGAAATCGAGATCCCGGGCGTGAGCCGTGTGACAAACCCCGTACAAGAGAGCCGATAGTGCCCCCCTACACCAAGCGTCTGCTCAGCCTCCCGGAATACCCGCTGGCAAAGATCCCTGAACAGAAGCGCCAGCTCATCGCCCGTGGTGTCGACGTAATCGACCTGGGTGCGGGAGACGCCGATCTCTCGCCGCCGCCGGCGGTTCTCGATCGAATCTCGGATGCCGTTCGTATCCCCGCCATGAGCCGCTATGGATTCGCCCTCGGCCTGGTGGAGTTTCGCGAAGCGGTTGCCCGCTTCATGAAGCGGCGGTTCAATCAGGATTTCGATCCCCTCAAGGAGATCGTCCCCCTCATTGGATCGAAGGAAGGGTTGTCGCACCTCGCGCTCGCCTATTTGGAGCCTGGGGACACCTCGATTGTACCGGAGCCGGGCTACAACTCGTACCTGGGCGGCACTCTGCTGGCCGATGGGGTGCCCTACAAGTATCCACTTCGCCCGGAAGACAATTTTCTGATCAATCTCGACAAGATTCCGGCTGACGTGTTGAAAAAGGCCAAGATCCTGTACCTCAACTACCCGAACAACCCGACCTCGGCCATCGCTCCTCCCGAGTACCTCGCGGACGTTGTTCGCCGGTGCAAGGAACTGGATATCCTGCTGGTGTATGACAATGCCTATTCCGAGCTTGCGTACGACGGCTACGTCCCGCCGAGCATTTTCGAGACACCCGGGGCGCGGGACGTTGCGATCGAGTTCCATTCGATGTCAAAGACGTACAACATGACCGGCTGGCGCTGCGGTTGGGCGTGCGGCAAGCCGGAGTTCGTGGGGGCGGTGGCGAAGGTGAAGTCTTTCATTGACACAGGGACGTTCATGGGGATTCAGGCAGCAGCGGCAACCGCGCTTGACAAGTGCGCCGATTGGATCCCGGGCAACGTCGCCGAGTTCAAGCGACGCCGGGATGCGGCAGCCGAGGCGTTCACCGAGGCTGGTTTCCCCACCCCAAAACCGAAGGCCACGATGTACCTCTGGTGCCCGCTTCCGAAGAACATTCCAAGCGCCGTATTTGGCGAGCGCCTGCTTCAGGATGAGGGAGTGATAGTCCTTCCCGGCTCGCTGTTCGGTCCGGGCGGCGAAGGATTCTTCCGGGTTTCGTTCATCACTTCGCCCGAGCGTCTCCGTGAGGCGGCGGTGCGCGCGGGGCGCGTGCTCAAGAAGCTCCAGTCACAGGCTGGCGACGACGCTCGTAATGGGCGGCGTCAGGAATCAAGCGCTGCCGGGATGGCACGCGCCTGATGATTTTTCGCCGCGTTTCCTCACCAACCGACGGAACGAGAAAGCGGCTTTCTACGCCCTTTCTGGTTTCCGTCGGCGTGCACCTGGTGGTGACCGTGGCGCTGATGCGGATGCTGATCCTGAACGGAGATGGTTCGCCGACGCCCAAGCGTCCCGCATCGTCGGGGGAGCACGTTGGCTTTGTAAGCATTGCGACGGTGGGCGTGAAAATTCCCGTCGCGGGCAAGAGTGGCGGGAACGGAAAGCCGGAGACCCCTCGCGAGATTCATGTCGTCGCGCCCGTGGCGATTCCGACGACGATCTCGTCTGATGTGGGACCGCCAAAAAAGACCACCGATGAAGAGGGCACTGGTCCCCTCGTTGGCGTCGGCGGGCCGACAAGGGGCATTCGCCCGCAGTACTCCGACCCGCGCGTTTGGGAGCCACCCGGACGGGTTGTGAGCACTCCTAAAACCGTGGCGCAGACGATCGACAGCCTGATTGCGGATGCGATCGCCCCCTACAACGACTCGGTTGCAGCGGCGGCGGGAAAGCGCGATCCGACTGACTGGACAGTCGAAAAGGGCGGCTACAAGTGGGGCATCGACAGGCGCGCGATACGACTGGGCCCAGTCTCAATACCTACCGCGCTCCTTGCAATGCTTCCGCTGAATATCACGGGCAACCCGACGACGATTCAGCGCGACCGCGCATTTGCCGCGATGAACAGCGACATCCAGTGGCACGCGCGGCAGGCGATCAACGAAGCCGATTTTATGAAGGCCGTGCGGAGCATACGGGAGCGCAAGGAGCGTGAGCGCGCGGCCGCGCTGGGCAGCGGCGGACCGACGACGCCGAAAGACGGGTCCGAGGAGCAGAGGCCGCAGTAATAGGTGGCGCCGCAAAAGCGGCGTTAAGAAAACTCCGCGAAGCCCACGGTGTTCCCGCCCGGCTCGCGCACGTAGATCTCCGTGCTCCCGTAGAACGTCTTGTGCTTCGGCTTGACGATCGGTGCTCCAGCTAGGGATTTCGCCACCGTGTCGAGATTCTCAACGGTGATGAATAGCGCGACTGAGTGGCCCATCAGGTCTTTCGCGGCGCCCGGTTGCTCGTCGACGACGCTGGCCCGCGTCTGGTACATGATCTCCACCGGACCCAGCTGAACGCTCGCGAAAATCAGCTTTCCGTCGGGGCCGGGAACCTCGTTCGTGATCGCGAAGCCGAGTCGGTCCACCCAGAATTTCAGGCAGGGCTCAACCGTTTCAACTATGAGAACGGGTGTGAGCTGTTTGAGCGCGGGTATCGTCGTCATTGACGCGCCCGCACTGCTACGACTGGGGCCCGTTACCGCCGAGGTTGGCGTCAAATCCCGGACGAAAGACCCCGCAAACGACGCCCAGTACTCCGAAGTCGGTACTCGGCTGAATGGTGATGTCGCGGTCGGCGGGATTCGCGGCCTCGAGCACGATGGCCCCACCGTGGTGCGTCAGCGTCTTGATGGTAGCCTCTTCACCAATGCGGGCGGCAATAATGTCGTTGTCGCGCGCGTCCTGTACCGGATTCACCATAACGTAGTCGCCATCATTGATGCATTTGCCGACCATGCTATCGCCTTTCACCTTGAGAAAGAACGTCTGGTCCGAGGGAACGAAGCGGCGATCGATCGTTATGAATCCCTGCCGGTGCTCGGGAAGGAGCGTCGGCTCTCCCGCATGAATCTTTCCGTAGTACGGAACCGGCTGCGTGCGCAGAGCGCCGCCAAAGCCGAGGAGATTGACGCCGCGCGACCTCGATGGGTCTCGCTCGATATAGCCCTTTTTGGCGAGCGACTGCAGGAGATCGGAGACGGTCTTCGTCGACTTGATCTTGAACTGCTTACCAATGTCCCGAATGCTGGGTTGGTAAGTCCGCTCCGCCGTGAAATCGAGGAGGTAGTGATATACCGAGCTCTCAAGTTTGGTTAATTGCTCGGACATCTTGGGGTCCCCAGAAGTGGCGAAATGGAGCGAACCGGGTGCTCATCCGGCACCCGCCTTTCCACAATCTGGGTACGAAATCGTACCGGGTCAACAGTTTCCTGACCGGTCTCTTGTTTTCTACCCCCCAAGGGCGATTAGAGCCTTGTCAATCCGCTTCAGGGAGAGGTGTCGGCCCATTTGAACCAGCATCTCGAAGATTCCAGGGCTCACTGTCATACCGGTTAGAGCCACCCGGAGTGGTTGAAATACTTTCCCGGCGGTGATTCCGCGCTTTTCAGCCAGTGCCCGCAGGGACGCCTCCAGCACCGTCGACTCCCAGCTGGTAGTGCCGCTCAGCGCTTCGCGGGTAGCGCGCAAAAGCTCCGCCGACTCGGCCGGATCCTTCCAGTTTTTCGCAATCGCGGTTGGATCGTACTCGATCTCCTCGAGAAAGTACGGACCGGCCTGGCGCACGATATCGTCGATGGTGCGGGAGCGTACTCTCAGAAGATCGAGCAGACGGAAGTACCACTCGCGGCGCACCGCGAGATCCTCTTCCGTCGCGAGTCTCGCGGTTACTATCGCCGGCGTGACGCGCGGCTCGAGCTCCCCGAGCGGGATCATCGAGAGGTGCTGGCCGTTCATCCATTCCAGCTTCTTCGTATCGAAGATCGCCGCTTTCTTTTGGAGTCCCTGCACGCCGAACAGGTCGATCATTTCGGGAAGTGTCATCACTTCGCGGTCCCCTCCCGGCGACCAGCCGAGCAGAGCGAGGAAGTTGAGCATGGCTCCGGGAAGAAATCCGTAATGCTGATAGTCGCCGACCGCCGTGGCTCCATGGCGCTTGCTCAGCTTTTTCCCGTCGAGACCGTGGATCATCGGGAGGTGCGCGAAGAGCGGCAGCGGCGCGCCGAGCGCCCGATAGAGCAGGATCTGCTTGGGTGTGTTCGAGATGTGATCGTCACCGCGCATGACTATCGTGATGCCCATCGCAATGTCGTCGGATACGACGGCGAGGTTGTAGATCGGAGTTCCGTCGGATCGAAGTATCACGAAGTCTTCGATATCCTTGTTCGGAAACGCGATCCTCTCGTGAACGAGATCGTCCCACTCGGTCGTTCCTTCCGGAACTCGGAAGCGGACGACGTGCGGCTCCCCGAGCGAAACTCTGCGCTCGACTTCGTCGAGTGGGAGGCGATCGCAGCGGCGATCGTACTTGAAGGCTTCCTTGCGCGACTCGGCCTCTTTCCGGCGAGCGTCGAGCTCGGCGGGTGTGCAAAAGCAGCGATAAGCAGCGCCGGACGCGAGGAGACTCTTCGCGTCGGCAGCGTGTCTTGGAAGATTTGCGGCCTGATATACGACGTCGCCGTCCCAATCGAGGCCGAGCCACTCCATGCCTTCGAAGATGGCGCGCGTGCTTTCGTCGGTGCTGCGCGCCTTGTCGGTGTCTTCAATGCGGAGCAGGAACTCGCCGCCGAATTTCCGCGCGTACAGCCAATTGAAGAGCGCGGTCCGCGCGCCGCCGACGTGGAGATATCCGGTCGGTGAAGGTGCGAAGCGGAGGCGCGGCTTGACGGAGCTGTCCATGGGCGAGTCTGGAATGAAAAGCGGGTCCACACGATGCGCGGGACCCGCCGAGCGGAGAGAGAGGGATTCGAACCCTCGATACGCGTTTCCACGTATGCCGGTTTAGCAAACCGGTACCTTCAGCCTCTCGGTCATCTCTCCGGAGAGTTTGGGAAGTTATTGGCAGTGGGAGGGTTCTACAACCCTCACCTACCGCCCAGGATCGTAGTTCACGATCAACGAAATTCATTCGAGTGTGGTGACGAAAAAGCGGGCGTGCCGATCGGAAAAATCGATCTCCAATAGCCATCGATTGCGCCTGCGGCTACTTTCGGTTTCCGATTTCTATCGGCTTATCCGTCAATCAATTGCTAGAGGCTTTTTCATGAAACGCTTTGCATTTCTGTCAATTCTCGCCACGGTCATAGTCGGCGCGGCGACGCCCCCATGCCTCGAAGCGCAGACGGTCACAGGCGGGGCGCCGCCCGCCGTCTCCGAGCCGGCACCATCAATTACGCGCCCGGGTCGCGATCCGAATCAGCCGATAGACGAGGAGTACACGAAGAAAATCCGCGAGTACACGACGGAGCCGTTCTTTCTCTCCTCACTCGTCGATTATTTACCTGCCTCCGCGACCGTCCCGACTCCAAAAGCGGTGCTCGGCGACATAGCTGGAGCGCGGGACAATCTGCCCTACTCGAAGGAGGTCTACACCTACATGCGCATGCTCGCCAAGACGAGCCCGCGCGTGCGCGTGTACTCGATCGGCACGAGCGAAGAGGGCAGGGAGATGATTGCCGTCGCTGTCGCCTCGGAAGCGTTGCTCGACAATCTCGAGCAGAACAAGGCGAACCTCGCCAAGCTCGCCGATCCGCGGTCCATCAACATGAACGACGCCGAGGCAGCGCGGCTGGTGACGCAGACGACGCCGGTTTACTACATCACGGGAACGATCCACTCCCCGGAATCGGGCGCGCCTACCGCGCTAATGGAGCTGGCCTATCGCCTCGCCGTAGACGAGAGCCCGTACATCAAGAACATCCGCGATCACCTCATCACTCTGATCACTCCCATCGTCGAGGTCGACGGACGAGATCGCCAGGTCGACATTTTCCGCTGGCATATGGCGCATCCGGCCGAGACCGCGCCCCCGCTTCTCTATTGGGGTCACTACGTCGCGCACGACAACAACCGCGACGCGATGGCCCTCACGCTCAAGCTGTCGCAGAGTGTGCTCGACACGTATCTGGGCTGGAAGGCGCAGGTGCTTCACGACCTGCACGAGTCGGGGTCTTACCTCTACGACAATACGGTCGGTGACGGGCCTTACAATGCCTGGCTCGATCCGCTCCTTACCAACGAATGGCAGATGATCGGCTGGAACAACGTGCAGGAGATGACGCGCCTCGGGATGCCCGGAGTGTATACGCACGGCAATTTCGATACATGGTCGCCGGGTTATCTGATGTTCATGGCCGCGACGCACAACGGCATCAGCCGACTGTACGAGACATTCGGAAACGGCGGCACGGCGGAGACGATGGATCGCACGCTCTCTCCTTCAGAGACCGCACGTACGTGGTATCGCCAGAACCCACCGTTGCCGCGCGTCAAATGGTCGCTCCGCAACAACAACAACTATGAAGAGACAGGAATACTGGTGTCGCTCTCATACTTCGCGAACAACCGCGAGCAGTTCCTCGAGAATTTCTACGAGAAGAGCAAGCGCTCGATAACAAAGGCGCGCGCGGAGGGCCCGGCGGCCTACGTTCTGCCCGCGGACGAGAGACGGGCCGGTGCGCAGGCCGCGATGCTCACGATTCTCCAGAAACAGCATGTGGAAATTTTTCGCGCGGGCGCGCCGTTTACCGTGATGGTCTCGGTCCCACGCTCGCGCCCCGCGACGCCCTCCGGTGCGACACCGGCCGAAAAAGCTGCCGCCGATAGCACGCGCCCGGCCGATTTTGCGCGACCCGTAGACAGCCCACGGCCTAGCCCGGCAGTTCCTCGGCCCGTTTCTCCGCCATCCATAAACCCATACGACACGCTCCCGCTTTCAGTCCCGCGCCTTGAGCCGCGGACGTTCCCTGCCGGTAGCTACATCGTGCGCATGGACCAACCGTACTCACGCATCGCGGACGCGCTGCTCGACTACCAGTTCTGGAGCCCCAACGATCCCCAGCGCACGCCGTACGACGACACCGGTTGGACGTTCCCCGAGAATTTTGCGGTCCGCACGTATCGTGTCACGGATCCCAAGGTGCTGGCCGTGCCCATGGAAGCAGTCGGCGGCGAGATCAAGGCGCCTGGCGGCGTGAGTGGAAACGGAAGCGTCTTCGCGATCGACAACAACGCAGACAACGCTCTCGCCACCCTGCGTTACCGACTGAAGGGCGGCGACTTCCAAATCGCCGAGCAGTCATTCGACGTTGCGGGCCACAAGTTTGGCCGGGGATCGTTCGTCATCCGGGGCGTGTCGTACGGGGATATCGACAAGGCGACCCGCGATCTCGGGCTCAAGGCCTATGCGCTCGATGCTGCTCCCGGCGTGCCGGTGCACCCGGCGCGGGCGGCGCGCGTTGCGATCATGCACACCTGGCTAAGCACGCAGACGGAAGGGTGGTGGCGTTTTGCTTTCGACTTTCTGCACGTCCCGTTCACGTACATCAGCGTGCAGGATGCCGCCAGGGACTCAAACCTGAACGCGAAATACGATGTGATTCTCTTTCCGCCGACGGGAGGGAGTCCGCAGACGATCGTCGCGGGTCTTCCGATGTGGCGAAATCCGATGCCGTGGAAGAAGACGGGGCTGACGCCGAATCTCGCCCTCGACGAGACGGACGATATCCGTCCCGGCCTCGGCTGGCAGGGCGTGGAGAATCTCGCAAAGTTCGTGAGGAACGGCGGAGTACTCGTCGGTGCCGAGAATACCGCCGATCTGGCGGTGACATTCGGGTTGGCGAGCGGGGTCTCCATCAATCATCCCGCGAAGCTGCACGTGGTGGGAAGCCTTCTGCGGACCAAGGTCGTCGACGACGCGAGCCCAATCGCGTATGGCGTGCGCGACAGCCTGGCCGTTTACAGCGACGACGGATCGAGCTTCAGCATCACCAATGTCATGGGGACACGCGGCGGCCGTTTTCCTGATTCCGCCAACACTCGGGCGACGGGGCGCGGAACCGCCGATGACGTGGACGTTCCGCAGGGCAGATTCGCGCTCGATCCGCGGAACGACGTGCCCCAGAAAAAGCGCGTCGAGCCCTGGCAGGCAGCGCCCGTAACCGACGAGCAGCTCAGAAATCCTCTCTCGATTATTCCTCCGGCACTTCGCCCTCGAGTGGTGCTGAGATTCAGCGACCAGCGCGACTTACTGGCGTCTGGACTACTTGATGGCAACGACGTAGCGCAGCGTCCGGCGGTTGTCGATGCCCCGCTCGGCAAGGGGCACGTTGTGCTGTTCGCCAATAATCCTATGTACCGCGGTATGACCATCGGGAGCTATTTCCTGGTTTTCAATACGCTCCTCAACTTTGACCACCTCGACGTGGGGAGGAAGCTGGATACCAGGTAAAGGCCGAGGTGCAACCCCGACGCGGCCATACACGTACGTTTGCGAAAATCGAATGAAAAATGGTCGTTGTTGGGTGGCATTTTGGCACCCGCCGTGCTTAAGAAAGAAGCAGCACGGAAGCTGGCGCACGTCTCGCGACGGAGGACCCGGCGGTGAGTTACAGAACGTTTCTCGATTCGACGGGAAAAAGGTGGGAGGTATGGCTCATTACGCCTGCCGCCGCCGAGAGACGGAAGATCGATCGCCGTTCCCCCGCGCGTGCGGCCGCTAAAAGTCCTTATTCCGGCGAGCTCGACCGCCGCCGAACTCCCGAGCGGAGGCGTGGCTCGTTCCGACGATCGGCCGCGGTCGCGAACGAGTACAGCAACGGATGGCTCTGTTTCGAGTGCGATGGCGAAAAACGGCGGCTCGCGCCGGTGCCGGAAGGATGGCAGGAAGCCGGCGCCGATCGGATGTCGGGCTGGCTGCAGAGCGCAAGGCGCGTTGTGAAATGCGGCCCGTGATATACATTCAGCGGTGCGGCTCTCGAACCCACCACCTTCCCGTTTTACCCCACCAATAAACGATATGGCTAAGCAGCTTCGCGAACGGGACGCCATGATTTGCAGGTCGTGCAGGAACGAGGAGCGCGCCTCCGAAGGTTATCCGTGCGCAAACTGCGGAACCTTTATCTGCATCATCTGCACGTTTCGCGGTGTGACGCTATGCCAGAAGTGCCAGGAAGCGAGCGTCGTTGTCCCAGCAATGCAGAACGCGTGAGCGGCAGGCCTTCCGTTTTTCCGTCTTCCACAACCCAATTCACCATGTCCAGAAGCAGCCGGCTCTACTTTGTAGCGCTCGTCTTTTCGCTCCCGCTCATCGCCGGCGCGCAGGAAAAACAGCGTCTCTCGAGTCTCAACGAAGCCCTGCAGGCTGGTGCGATCCTCAATGGGCGTCAGGGTCCTCGCGGGGTAAACTGGATAGAGGACGGAAAGAGGTTCTCATACACCGATCGAGACCCAGCTACGAACGCGCCCGTGATCCGGGCTTACGATCCACCTACCGGAAACACAACGACCCTGTTCACAACGGCGGGTCTCACGCTCCCGGGCACGAGCCAGCCCTTCACGTACGATGCGTTCGAGTGGGCGAAAGATTCGAAACACCTCGTGTTCCGGACGAACTTCCAGCCGATATATCGCCGCTCGGGGATCTCCGACTTCTACATCTACTCGATAGCCGACAAGAGTCTTCAGCCCGCCACGAAAGGCGCGCGAAGCGGTGAGCTTTCGCCCAATGGCGCGCTCCTCGGATTCGAGCGCGAAGGCGACATGTACGTCACGAATCTCTCGACCCACGTCGAACGGCGTCTCACCCATGATGCATCGGAGCACGTATTCAACGGCCACTTCGACTGGGTGTACGAGGAGGAGTATGGCCTCGCGCAGGCGTGGAAGTGGTCGCCCGACAGCCGCCACATTGCCTACTGGCAATTGAACGACTCCGCGGAGCCGGAGATCCAGATCTCCAATTATTCGGGAATGCACCAGGATTGGGAGAAGCTCCGCATTCCCCAGGTCGGCGATTCCAACGCGACGGTTCGCATCGGAGTCGTGAACGTCTCAACCGGCGCCGACACGTGGCTCGATACCGGCGAGCGTGGAGAGTTCTACATCCCGCGGATCTATTGGACGAGTCGTCCCGACACGATCGCGGTAATCACGCTCAATCGGCCGCAGAACGTGATGAAGCTCTTCTTTTTCGACGTGAAGACGGGCGGGCGCCGTCAGGTCATGACCGAGAGCTCGAAGACGTGGATCGATGTCTACGATTTCTACGCGGGCGTCGAAGACTTGATGACCTTCCCCGCGAACTCGACCGAGTTTTTTTGGCTGTCGGATCGCGACGGGTTCCAGCACCTGTACCGCTACGACTACTCAGGCAAGTTGATCAACCAGGTAACGCACGGGAACTGGAGCGTTTCGCGCGTCGAGGGCAGCGACGCTGGCCGGCAGACGATCTACTACACCTCGACGGAAGCGTCCCCACTCCAGCGCCAACTCTACTCGGTCCGCTTCGACGGGTCGAACGAGCGGCGCATCACAACGGTTGCGGGGACTCACCGGATCAACATGTCGCCGACGGCGACGTACTTCATAGATCGGTATTCGTCCGTGCACCAACCGACCCAGGTGGATCTGTGGAGCGCAGCGGGTCAGAAGCTCAGGACGCTGGAAAACAACTCGGCGGTGATTTCGTGGCTCGCGACGCACACGTACTCGCCGTCGGAGATCTTTTCGTTCACCACCTCGGACGGCGCACGCATCGATGCCAACATCGTGAAGCCGATTCCATTCGATCCCAACAAGCGCTATCCGGTAATTCTCGATATTTACGGCGGCCCAGGATCGCAGCAGGTGTATGATGCGTTCAATCCGAGCGGCTGGACGCAGTGGCTCGCCCAGGAGGGATACATAGTAGTCGGGGTGAACAACCGCGGCACCAACAACTATGGCAGCAACTTCATGAAGGTGGTTTACAAGCAGCTCGGCAAGTACGAAGCGCTGGACTTTGCGGAGACGGCGCGGTATTTGGCGAAACAGAGCTACGTGGATCCGAAGCGCTTTGGAATCACCGGCACCAGTTACGGCGGTTATAGCGTCGTGTACACGATGGAGATGTATCCGGAGCTGTTTCCCGTGGGGGTCGCCAACTCCGCGGTTGGGGATTGGCGTCTGTACGATACGATCTACACCGAGCGCTACATGAGCCTCCTGGGCGACAACCTCAAGGGTTACGAAGAGAGCGCTCCCATTGTGCAGGCGACGAAGATGCGCGGAAACCTTCTCCTCATCCATTCGATGATGGACGACAACGTCCATCCGCAGAACACGATGCAGCTGCTGACGGCGCTGACCAACGCCGGGCGAGATGCCGAACTGAGGATCTACCCGCCAGGTCATCACGGAGCGGCATACAACCTTCAGAGCGCCGTTCTCATCCATCAGGTGACGGACGCGTACCTGGCGCGCTATCTCAAGGCAGCGACGCCACCGGCACTGGCTCCGGAGCGCTAGGCAAGAGTAAAAAAATCGGCGCTGGGAATTCCAGCGCCGATTTTGTGCTGGGCCCGGATCGCTCGCGGGCGCTCATTCGGGTTGGAGGAAGATTACAGATACATGTAGGTGCAGCCGTGCATCTGTGCCTGGTTCACCGCAACCACCATGGCGGGAACGAGAAAAATACCCGGCACCATGTTGTCCTCGAAATCCTTGCGCACGGCCGCCATCTTGTCGCCCCCTCCGCTCAACAACATCATCCACAGGTTGAACGCGTTGTTGCACATGATGAACACCGCGCCCCGCTGCTGGAGCGCGGAGATCGAGACGTCCGTCGGGAGCGGAATAGGTGCGCCAGAAAGGTTCATGCTCGTGGCACCTGCGGGCGCGGTGTAGAACACGTTCGACGTCGCGGGCGCGTTCGATGCATCGTTCACTTTGAGGACAGTTCCCAGCCCGTACTTCTTCCACATTGCGTCGTTGAACCCGAGCAGTGTCGACTTTCCGTAGAGACTGACGACGGCCGTCGCTTCGGGGTGGCTGACCTTGTAGGTGTCGCGAAGGGTGTTGAGGTAATTCCGGACGTGGATCAGACCCATTCCGTTCAAGTGGTTCGGCATGTCGAAGAGTTGCTTGTGCTTTCCGGTCACGGCCGACAGCCATTTGTCGCTCGGCTGGATGTCGTTGCCTGCCGCCGGTGTCGCGGCAAATGCCTTCGTCAGGGAGCCGGAGAGCCCGAAGGCGACGGCACTCGCTGCAACCGTGCCTAGAAACTGGCGTCTTTTTGGAATCGTGGTTTCGTCCATGAGAATTCTCCTTATACGGGTGGATTGTTGAAGCGTTCTGAGAGTGCTGTGCGTGTCCGGGCTCATGTTTTCATTTTCTTTTACTGCACCAGGTGCGGGGCGCCAATAAAATAGACCTTCAGGCGCCTGGCGGCCTCCCTCCCCTCGGAAAATCCTGCGCCTTCTTTTTGAACAAAGGTCGCGGACGACTGTTTATGTACGCCGCGATGTCGAATGCCTGCTGTTCGTTGAGTCTCCGTGCGCGATCGATTGGCATCAACGCGTGAATGAACGATGCGGCCGTGACCACACTCGCCATGCCAGCGCCGACGTTGTAGGAGTGCGGGCCCCAGAGCGGGGGAGCGATCGATGTTCCCTGTCCCCCGGGGCCGTGGCATCGCGCGCAGGTTGACGCAAATAACGCCACACCCCGGTTTGTGTCTCCGGCGAGGGGACGCAGCCGGGCGAGGCCTTGTCCCTCCATCTCGGCGCCAACAGGAATTCCTCGGGACAGGAAGGCGAGGTAGGCGACGATGTCGCGCATGTCGCGTCCTCCAGCCGGAAGCGCTTTGCCGTTCATGCTTCTCTCGAAGCAATCGTTGACGCGATCCTCGATGAGATCGACTTTTCCGCTCCGGGCCCGATACTGGGGGAATCGCGCGTAACTCCCGATCCACGGCATGGCGTTCGGTCTGAGACCATTGTCGAGATGACAGCTCGCGCAACGGAGCGAGTTGCCGACATTTCGCGGAAGGCTGTCGCGGGTGGCGGTGAGGATCGCGCGGCCGCGGAGCGCCGAAACGCGATACGCGCTATCCCTCAACTCGAGTTCTGAGGGGACGCGAAAAGCCACGCGGCCATTCGGCGTGGGCCGACCGGCCGCGGACGACTGCCCGCACGCAGAGGCGGTCACGCCAGCGGAGAAGATCAGGCCTAGAGCGACCGCGGCAATCGTCGAAATCCGAGGAGACACACTCCCCCGAGCGTCTAGTGGGCAAAGCTGGGTGCTTGCCCACCGGATTTATTGTGTTGGTGCGATCAGCGCAAGTGAGATTTGCGGATGCCTGCCTGCCGCCGGTCAGTCGGCGCGGGACGAACGCTCAGAGTCGCCGTCAGGATTCCGATTGGACAACGAGCTGGACTCCTTACGAATCGACGTCACTACATCACTGACCATCGCATCGATTCGCGCGTGAAAGGCCCCGCTGACTCCGGCAATCAGAGCCGCCACGACTCCATCCAGTGCGCCGCCCAATTTGCTGCCAGTTTCCTTGGTGGCCTGCGTGGTTATCTGCGCGGCCTTTACGTCGACACGCGAAGCACTCAATGCCACTCCGGTTCCGAAGGCGACTGCCACGGCCGCCCACGGATTGTCCTTCACCTTCTGCAACACATCCACTTTTCGCTCGAGCTCGGCGATCGCACCTGACATGCGGGCGCGCGTGTTCTCGATGTCGGCGCGAACTTCCGTCGTGGTTTCAGCCATTCCCATGTCTCCGTAACGTTGCCAGTGTTTGCTCGGGCTTCATGTGTCGCGGCGAAAGAAGCGCGGCACCTCGCTTCAGCAGAATGAAAGCAACGGCTCCGAGTATTGCGGTGAGCACGAACGCGGCGATCCAGTAATGGCCCCTGAAAAGCGCATCTCCCATCAGCAGGACGATCCCGAAGACGAGCATCTGAACCGTCAAGAGGCCGAGCATCGCCGCGCCGATGGCGAAACCGATACCCTTGCCCACATCGCGGGCGATCTGTGCGAACTCGATGCGGGCGAGGTGCACTTCCTGGCGTGCGAGGTGCGCCCCGTCCTCGGCAACTTCGCGGAGGAGCTCACCCACGCCGCGTTTTGTCTCCGGTGAAAGCATCCGCATCTACCGGCGGAGCGCCTTTCCGATCAGATAACCGGCGCCGAGCGCGACGAGGAGCGTTCTGGCGGGATGCTCCTTCACCTGCTTCTCGACGCCCTGCTTGAGCTTATCGATGTCAGCATCGCGTAGCCATTCAGCGCTCGACTGCATTCCACTCGCCAGAGTATCCGTAACGGCGTCGAGGCTGGAATCGTCCGCGATCGTGACGGAGGTTCCCCCGGTCGTCGCCACGCTGGTGGACGCTTTCCGTTGGCGAAGCGCTTCGGCTCCGGCCTCGAGCCCGTCGGCGAGCATCGCTGGGAGCGCGGACGCCTTGCCCTTCACGGAGGAAGCGACGCCTTTGACCCGATCCTTGACGCTGCTTCCGCTGGTCGTCCCGGTAAAGTCGCGCTGTTGCTCGTCGCCAGCAGTGGCGTTGGCGCTGCCCTCGCTACGGCTCTCGCCGTTCGCGTTGAGCTGGCCTCCGAAGCTTGTTTGCGCGCCTCCGGTGTTCGTTTGCGCGCCCTCGCGATTGATTCCTTCCATGGATGCAGCCTCCCCAACAAAGTTGAGCCGCACGATATGCGGCGATGCGTTCTTTCTATGCAGAAGCCGCGCCGAGAGAACGGATCGTGTTTTGGTCGGAGGCACGCCGCTTGAGGGCGCGCTGGCTTTGCTCGACGGTGATCAGCTCGAACCTGACGCTCTCCCCCGGTGAGCGCTGGGCAAAGAGGGGCATGTCTGTTTTTGACACTACGGCGATCTTGGGGTATCCGCCTACGGTGGGGGCGTCAGCCATCAGCACGATTGGAGTTCCTTCGGCGGGGATCTGAATTGCGCCCTGACAGCCTGGGTCGGATGGCAGCAATCCGAGGGCATGGCTCAGCCCATGTCCGTGCAGCTTGTAGCCGGTGCGGTCCGACGCGTTGGAAACCAGAAATTCGGATTCCGTAAAGGTGCGCCATACCGGCTCCCCGAATAGATCCGCGTGCGTGCCGGCGGTGACACGGACAACGGAGGACGTGTAACGCGGGAGTAGCTCCGCCGGGCACGTGAATCCCGGCGCTGGAACGGCGGAAGGACGATCTCCGAGAGGAAGTAAGTCCCCGCGTACGATTATCCGCCCGTGATACCCGCCAAATCGACCGGGGAGGTACGTCGCTCGACTTCCGAGTGTAAGAGGGACATCGATGCCTCCGGCGCAGGAGACGTAAAGGAATCGTCCCGCAATGAGCTGCCCGATCTCGAGCTCATCGCCCGCCGAGGCGTAGAGGGTAGTGAACGGCGGAATGTCGCGACCGGCGAGCTCCGCGCGCGCACGCGCTCCGCCTATCGCGAAGACGCAGTCGGTCTCGAACTTCACGGCGCCGCCGCCCAACGCCCATTCGAGTGCGGCAAAGTCGGGCCCGTTGCCAACGATCGAGTTCAGCGCCTCCAGGGCGAATAGATCCATCGCGCCCCCACGCGGAACGCCAAAGGCGCGGGAGTGGCGCCGGCCGGCGTCCTGTACCGTGAGATATGGTGGGGCGCGGGTGATGGTAATCATTGAACGCGTATGAAGCGCACCGTGTCGCCCGGGCGCAGAATCGCGGGGGGATCGCGATTGGGATCGAACATAGCGGTGTCGGTTCTTCCGATGATGTGCCATCCGCCGGGTGTCGCCAGCGGATAGACGCCCGTCTGTCCGCCAGCGATCGCGACACTACCGGCTGGAACGCGCGTCCGTGGCTGCGCTCGACGCGAGAGGTGTAGCGCCGGGTCCAACTCGCTGAGGTAGGCCCATCCCGGCACGAACCCGATCAGATCAACGCTGTAAGCTCGAGCTGTGTGGCGCTCAATGACGTCCTCGACGGAAAGGCTGAGTGCCGTAGAGACGTCGTTGAGGTCCAGGCCATCATACGTGACCGGGATGTCGTGAGTCCGGGATCTCGGGGGCGCGCCGCCCGGCATCGTCGCGCGCTCGCAGACGGATAGTACCTTTCTCGCCAAGTCGGCGTACGAGGCCTCGCGCGGATCGTAAAAAACGGCGAGCGACAGGTACCCTGTCACGATGTCTTCCACCGCGGGGATCGCTGCCTCGGCAACGGAAAGGCCGGCGCTCTGCACGCGCTTCAGCAGCTCCGTGCCTCGCTCGCTGCCAAAAACGATGCTGACCGCGGAATCGCCGAGTGGTTGGGCGCGAAGGCGGGAGAGGGTCAAGCGGCGAATGGCGCGATCGTGATTCCGGCGCTCTCGAGGCGGGCGCGAAGCGCTGACAGCATCGAGGCGGCGTCGGGATTGTCGCCGTGAACGCAGAGCGATTGCGCCGAAATGCGCAGCTCCGTTCCGTCATCGGCGGTGATCGTCTTTCCTTTCACCAGCATCACCGCGCGCTGGACCGCGCTCGTCACGTCGTGAATGACGGCGCCGGGCTCGTCGCGCGGCACGAGCGTCCCATCGGGCTTGTAGGACCTGTCGACGAATGCTTCGCTGGCGAAGGCTATTCCGCCGCGTTCGGCTGCGCGCGCCATCGCGCTCCCCGCGAGTCCAAGCAGTGTGAGGGAGGGCTCGACGTCCCGAATCGCTCTGACCACGACCGCCGCCACTTCGGCATCGCGGGCGGCCCTGTTGTAAAGCGCTCCATGCGGCTTCACATAGGAGAGTTTCGCGCTCTCCGTGCCGCACACGTCGCGGAGAGCGCGAAGCTGATAGGCCAGGTGGATTCCGATCTCTTTGGGCGAAAGGCCGAGCTCTCTGCGGCCGAAGCCGGGAACGTCGGGGTAGGAGGGGTGCGCCCCGATGGTGACGCCACGAGTCTTGGCCGCGATGACTGTGTCGCGCATCGTGGTTGCATCACCCGCGTGAAAGCCACACGCGATGTTGGCGGACGACACCATGTCGAGCAGTGCCTCGTCCTCGGAAAGCCGCGAGCGGCCGAAGCCTTCGCCCAGATCGGCATTGAGATCGATCGCGAGCGGCAAGGACTACTTCTTCTTGCGGCTCTTTTTCTTCCCGCCGGCAACCGGCTTCGCCTCGACAACCTCCCAATCCTGCTCGTCGTCCTCGAAGCCGCCACGCGTGACCTTGGGCAGGAGCTTCTCCCGTACGACGAGCGGGGTCAGCCAGTAGGTATATCCGTCATCCGCCGCCACGGGAAGCCACGCGAACTTGGTGCGCACCCGCTCGTCACCGATCTTGCCGGCCGGATCTCGTCGACTCTTCCACTTCACCTGAATAATGCCTCCCGTGCTAGATTCGATCCTCGAGCCCTTTCACGCCGGACATGGTGGCGCAATTGGCGCAACAATAGAAGGTGCCGCTGCTCTCTACGCCGTGTCCGATGATCTTGCAGCCGCAGTGAGAGCACACCGGCGCAAGCGCGTGAATCGCGCACTCGAATGAGTCGAAGATGTGGGATTTCCCCTTCATGGTCACGGAAAACGATTTGTCGTAGTCGTTGCCGCACACTTCACATTTTGCCATCGGCTCTCCCGTCCGGGATGGGTGAACTGAACCTGCCGGCTCTACGGCGAATCTAATGCCGCCGCGACGCGAGAATCACCTGAAGACTTTTCTCATCTTGGTATCAGGATCGCGCGCGAAGCGGAAAGTGAACCACGCGAGGTCGGTGACGAGCTCGTCGTAAGCCTGGGGATCCATTTTGTCGGCTACGATGCCCATCCGCCCGGCGATCTGTCCCTTGAGGTGCTCGATCCATTCTTTGGTGAAGTCAGCCATGTTGCGCGCGCCTCTGAGCGGTTAACTGAAATTGATGTGCATTGCGGCCGATACGCCAGCAACAAGCACTAAGTGTTCCCGATGGGCGTTGGTCTGGATTCTGCCAATCATGGGCTTCGCCTCGTTGAATCGGCGAGCGACGAACAGACCTTAGCGGGGATCACATGCGAAAAATATCACTTACAATCGGTGCGATTGCGTTGCTGGCTGGCTGCGGGGTCTCGACGCAGCAGGAAGTTCAATTGGGCCAGCAGGAGGCCCAGCAGGTAAACGCCCAGCTTCCGATGGTACAGGATGCGGTAATCAACAGTTATGTGAACTCGCTCGGCAATCGGGTCGCCAAGCTTACCTCGCGTAGCGACCTGAACTGGCAGTTCCAGGTCGTCAACTCGGACGTCGTCAACGCGTTCGCGCTGCCGGGAGGCTTCATCTACATCAATCGAGGCGTCCTCGCACGGGCAAGCAACATGTCGGAAGTGGCGGGCGTCCTGGCTCACGAGATCGAACACGTGGTGAGACGTCATTCGGTGAAACAAATGGAACAGGCGCAGGGCGCCAACGTAGGAGTGGGAATCGTGTGCGCCCTGACCGGCGTGTGTCAGAGCGGTATCGCGCAGGCAGCGATCAATGTCGGAGGCACCGCGGTGTTCGCGAAATTCAGCCGAACCGACGAAGTACAGGCGGATGAGGGTGGATTCAACAACGTGATACGCGCGGGAATCTCGCCGCGCGGCATGTACACCTTCTTCCAGAAGCTCCTCGCAGAAGAGCAGCAGTCAGGTGGGGGCAACGCAGCGGCATGGTTCGCGGACCACCCCGGCACCCAGGATCGCATGGCGGATATCCAGCGGATGCTGAACCGGATCCCGGCGTCGCAGCTGAACGCGCTACAGACCAACGATTCCGGTTTCGCTACGATGAAGGCGCGGCTTGCGCGGCTTGCTCCGGCTCCGAGGACGCCGGGACGGTAGTCGCGGGAGAACCGGCTAGAACTTCGACTTGACCTCGATCACGCCCCCGCCGCCGGCGGCCACGCCGAATCTGGCGCCGGCCTGCGTGAAGTCGTAGTAGCGCATTTCGGCGACCTGGAATGCCTTGAAGTTCCTGAGCACGTTGAGGTCGCCGTACTTCTGATCGTCCATGTATACGATCGCGTACGCCGTCCCTTGCTTGGTGAACGAGGTTACGCCGTGCGCGGCGAGCCAGTTCGGACGCAATCGGGACAGGGCCTCGTACGCCGTGACTTCCTCTGCCTTCGTATTGGTGATTTCTTCGGCCGTCAGCACTTCGGCCCATCGAGGGGCCGAGGTGGAGGCGTCGAACGTGTCCACGGCTGGCGGGGCGGAGGCGCAGGCCAGGACAGCCACAACCGTTGCCGCCACAGGGTATAGATGCTT
>JBBQFZ010000032.1:0-23714 GCA_038322455.1 Gemmatimonadales bacterium
CGCGCCTCAATGACTTCATTTGCAATGGCCGTCGGATCGCTGCTCGAGAAGGCCGGCAGTCCGCTCGCCGCGCGCAGATTGTTGATGATGCCAACCGCCGTCTGACCCTGCTGGACTTCCGCGATGATCAGCTGCGCTTCCTTGTAGCTCGCGACAGGAAGCGGCGCGGTGACCTTGGGATACTTCGTCTGAATGAACCACGGTGTTCTGTTGTCATTCCCCGCCCTGTCGGCGCCAGTCGACGTCTTCGCTGAAGTGTCGACAACTCGCGTGTCGGGCACTTGATTGCCGGCGCCGTCGGTGACCGTCAGCCCGCGGTATGCCGGGGTTACCGAGACCAATCCGCCCAGATTGAGAGACGCCACACGATTCTGGCGCGTGGACGGACTTTCCTCGGCGGTGGCGTAGCGCACGAAGCCGGGGGTCACCAGAGCTGCATCCGTCGCGGCGCCGGCTTTATTGCCCTGATCCAGCCGGGCGCGGGCACGCCCGACGTACGCCATGTTCAGAATCTCCTGGTCGCCCGCCGCCTGCGCGGCGGTGATGGCGGTCGTGAACGTCGCCTCCGCGGACGCAAGCACTTCCGTCGATGTCATCAACGGCCCGAGGTTGATCGCCGCCTCACAGAATCCCTCGCCGAGAAGTATTCTCGAATAGCCGGCGTACACAGCGACCTTTGCGATCAGATCCTGGCGGTTCGGCACCTGGGCGTCCGTCCATCCCTGTAACAGCTCCAGAGCCCGGTCCGCGGTGCCACGAGCGACCTGAATCGGAGTGTAGATCCCATAGCTATCACAACCATTCGTAGCATAGCGGGTGTCCGCAGTTGGATCGGTGTCGCGGCGATCGAATGCCCAGAGAGCTGCGGTAGCCGTCGCATCCATCAGCTCACCGCTCATCATGCCCGCGTCCACGATGTAGGACCCGAGGGCGCACTCGAAATTGCCGATCGCGCTGTTGACGATAAGGCCGGCGTTCGCCGGCACTTCGAGGGTAGCTGTCTCGATCTTGTCGGGCGCGACCGCCTCGAGACCCTTGTCAAGAATGTTACAGCCCAGGACAGGCATCGATAGCACGACAACCGTCAGCCACTGGCCGGCCGTCGAGATACCGCGTCCCATTTTTCTCGCTGTGCGAGTAAAGCTCATATATGATCTCCGGGTGCTTCCGTTGAGTCGTTCGTCAGAATGCGTGAGCATTAGAAGTTCAGCCTCAGAGTTGCCACGTACGACCGGAGCTGGGGCGTGACATCCTGTTCCCACTGTCCGAAGCCGCGCGTGCCGCCCTGGAATGACGCTTCGGGCTCGAGGCCCTTGTAATTCGTCCAGGTGTGAAGGTTGCGTCCCGCAATGCTGACGGACGCTCTGGCAGCGCCAAGCCGGCTGGAGAAACTTCCCGGCAGGTTGTAGCTCAGCGAGATCTCGCGGAGCTTGGTATAGCTGGCGTCGTTGATGAGGTCGCTTACGTACGCGCTGCTGCTGACCGCACCGACGATGGCGGGAGAAAATTCCTGCGGGTAATAATTCTCGCGGCACTCGATGAAGAGGTGACAGCGCACGCGACGGTTACCATCGAGCTTCTTGTACCCGCCTTTGAAATCGACCAGGGTGTAGACGCTGAAGTTCCGAAAGAAGCTGAGCGTGGAGGAAAAAGCGCCTTCCGATGTCGGCGTCGTGCTGCCCAGGAAAACCGGCTGCGCGTTTGCACACGCGACCGGGGCTCCGCCGGCTGGACCAGGCTCGCAAAATACCTGGGTGGCCTTACCGGTAGCCGGATTGATGGTGGCATCGACGACCCTCTTGCCCCACCAAGCGCCAACCGGATAGCCGACGGTGTGCCGGACGTTGGCTGACGGGCTGATGAAGCTCGCACCGCCGAGGCTCACCACCTTGTTGTGATTTGTCGATGTGCTGAACGTGAGATCCCACGTCGTCCGCTCGCTTGCGACGGGTGTCGCGCGGAACATGAGCTCGTTGCCGCTCTTGGTAAGCCTTCCGGCGTTGACGAGCTGAGTGCCGGGATATCCGCTGGACGGAGCAACCGGACGATTGAGTATCGCGTTCCGCGTACCGCCGGTGAAATGCGTGAACTCAATTCCCGCACGATCATGCAGAAAGCCCGCGTCGAATCCGAACTCCGTCTCATAGCCGCGTTCCGGTCCGAGATCAGGATTGCCTCTCGATGCAGGAATTACCGCGGCGGATCCACCGGGGCCCGCTATCGCCGTAAAAAAGGGGACGGCGGAATATGGTGTTGGCGCCTGTCCGGTTTGTCCGTACGCGGCGCGGAGCTTGAGCGTGTTCACAGACGGAAGCCGGAAGAACGGCTCCTCGCTGAGCACCCAGGACGCACTGACTTTCGGGTAGTACACGCGCTTGAAATTCGATCCGAACGCGCTGTTGTTGTCCGACCGGAGTCCGCCGGTCAAAAAGAACCGGTCACGAAATCCGAATTGCTCTTGCCCGTAGATGCCGACGGTATTGTTCTGGACGCTGGTCTCGGAGCCGCTTCGCTGTGCCGTCGTTGAGGAAAGCGCAGTGAGGCCGGGTCCGGGGAAATCCTGTCCGTATGCGTCGACATACTTCGTATTCCGCCGGAAGAAATCGACGCCGTACGAGGTAGAGGCGGAGATCGCTCTCAGCTGGTTCTTGAACGTGCCGCCGTAGGTCATGCTGGAGAGTGAGTTCTGCCGAAGACCCACGACCTTGTATCCGGAATCGGCGTCGGTTCCGAAGAAGTACGAGAAATTCGGGTCGTTGTGTACGGCCGACAATTCCTCGTTGTCTTCTATCCCCTGGTCGGTCCCGAGAATAAGGTGCTGGGTAAACCAGCTCCTCGGATTGTGCGTGATCGAGACGCTCCCCGTGAAGCGGCTGATGTCCTGATACATCTGGTACTGCTTGTCGTACGCAGTCGGCAAGGCGCTATAAAAACCATTGTTCGGCAGTGGAACGCCCTTGCTGTCGTAAAGCCTGGTCGGTGTGGCGTAGTACGTGGTCCATGGGGTTCCGCCGTAACCGGCCTCCGGAGAGAGATCGGTACGGCCCGTGATATAGCCGAGGTTGCTCTCGATCTGAAGCTTGTCGGTCGGGTTTAGAGTCAGGTTGGCCCGTCCCCCGAAATTCTTGAGCAAATTCGTCGGCGTGACCCCGCCATCTTTTTTGTAGTTGCCGCTTACACGATAGCGAAAGCCCGGCGACCCACCGCCTACGCCGATATCGTACGACTGCATGTGTCCCGTTTTAAAAATCGGTGTGCCGGCGTCTGCTTCGCGCTTCGCGATGTTCAACGTGACAATCTGACGGGTAACAGGATCCGGTCCGTAGTTCGTGAAAATTCTGGTGTCCTGGTTGGCGAACTCGTTCGTTCCGCCTCTCACGGTGAGATCCCAGGCCGGCTTTCCCTGCTGGCCTTTTTTGGTAATGATCTGGATCACCCCGTTAGCGGCCTCGGTGCCGTAGAGCGTCGCTGCAGCCGGCCCCTTCACGATCTCGATGCTCTCGATGTCGTCGGGATTGAAGTCGTTCCAGCGCGTCGTGGTGCTTGCGCCGAAGGACTGATTGAGCGGCCCCGTGCCCTGAGCGTTGTCCACGCGGATACCATCGACGTAGATGAGCGGTTGATTGGAGAGGGAGAAGCTGGATACGCCGCGGATTCTGACGGTGGCTCCGGATCCGATGACCCCGGAGTTCTGAAGAATCGTCACCCCCGGCGCGCGGCCGTTGATGAGATTCTGAACGTTGTTGATCGGCGCCTTTGACGTGATCGCCGACGCGTCGATCTGCGCGATGTCCACGCCGAGAGTCCGCTTCGCGGTGCTCCCAGGCTGACCTGTCACCACGACTGCATCGAGATTGATGCTCGCCGGCTCCAGGCTCACTCGCGCCTCAGTGCCAACGGACACCGTTGTCGTAGTCATCTTGTACCCCAGTCGCCGAATCTCGAGCACGGCGCTCGCTCCATTGATGCCGCTGATCCTGAATCGACCGTTGGCATCCGTCTGCGTGCCCAGGCTTGTGCCCTGAATGATCACCTGTGCGTTCGGAAGCGGACTCTGTCCGCGGTCCAGCACCACGCCCGATACGGTTCCTTGCTGTGCACTCGCGGTGTTTGCGGTCGCGAACAACAGGGTAGCGAGCGCGAACAGCGTGGCAGCGAGCTGGAATAATGTCATTGGCCTGCGGGACGCACGCCCTGGTGCGCCGGCTGAAAAACACGACTGTCGATCCATACTCAATTCCTCGTCGAGAGTGAGACGCGAGCAAATCCCGCCGCGATGATGAGGGGGAAGGGAAAAAAAACGTATGTCTGGGAACCCGCGATAGCAAGAGAAAGCCCCGTCGTGTGATGACCGGGGCTCTTATAGTTGTCGATAAAAAACAAATCTGAGGCAACAGCGAATTTCGAACGTTCTATTGCCGCGTGGTCACCGCGATTACGCCGCCCATGTTTCCGGTTCCGAATTTCGTGGTTGCTTCCCATGAGCGATACAATCGGATTGTCGCGACCTGCGATGCAGGAATGTTGCGCAGGCTGCTGATTGGTCCGAATTCCTGCCCGTCCATGTAGACGGTCGGGTACGGTTGGGATTTCGTTTTGTCGAAGCTCGTCTCACCTCGGTAGGTGAGAAAGTTGGCGTGGAGTCTTTGTATGACTTCGTACGCGGTCGGGGCTCGTGACGCTTCGATCTCGTCTTCCGTAATGAGCTGCGTGTCGGCGCTCCCGCGCACTGCCCGCGCGGGTGCGCACCCCAGCACCAACAGCAGGGAGAGCACGTTGTAGCCACGATTGATCAGACGTCCGACCCGCATTCAAGCCGCTCCTGGTGCCTGGTATGGACCTCTATCACACACCGCCCCCGTGCCCGCTCCGAATCGCATCGGGACTCATTGCCTGGTCGTGATCGCAATGACTCCGCCCGCATTCCCGGTACCATACTTGGTCATCGCCTCCCCTGCCCGGTAGAGTCTAATCGACGAAACGTCCGAAGCTGGAATGCTGTGCAATATGGAAATGGGCCCGAACTCCTGGCCATCCACGTACACGTTGGGGTAAGGCCTCGAAGTTCTCTTGTCGAAACTTGTTTCGCCGCGATAGCTGAGGAAATTCGGTCGCAAGTGGTGGATAACCTCATACGCAGTCGTGGCGAGTGACGCGATAACCTCGTCCTCAGTGATCAACTGTGTATCCTGGCTAGGACCCGGCGCCAACCGCTGGGGCGTGCACGCCGATACTACGACGAAAAAAAGAGGCGAAAGCCAGCGAGCCACGACCATATAAGCTCCTCGATCGGGGGATTCTCTCATTATGTCTGCTCTGCATATGCTGCACCGAGAGCCATACAAACTATATACGGCGACAGGAGGGAATGCTGTTTCAGGACTCGCGCCTGGACCATTCGATCCAGCCCAAAAAAGACGGGTTGCTTGGTAGCAACCCGTCTTTTTCAGTGGCTCTCAAAAAGAGGTGATCCCATTTTTCAGGTGCATCCACTCGGTTTCGTGACGCGCGCATCGCACTCGGCTTGAGGAATCGGCATTACCTTGGCGACAAACTGTCCCGGCCGGTCCAACGGAAGCAGGCTCAGCAAGCCAAAACGCCGGTAATCATTCCACCGCTGCCCCTCAAACAACAGCGAGTAACGCCTTTCGTAAAGTAAGGCTGTCAGGCCGTCTGATTGTGTTGCAAAGGCTACTGGGCCCAGACCGCCCGAAACGGACCGGATGTTGTTGATGTCCTGCATCGCCGCGGCGAAATTTCCCGTAAATATATTGGCCTCTGCGCGGATGAGCATCAGCTCCTCGTTGCGGATTATCGGACTTGGCGAATCGGGAGTCGGATAGATAATGAAACGGTGGGTCGCTGCGACATTCAAGTTCGACGGAGGTGTCACCGGAGTAGCAAGCGGCACAACTTTCCGCGTATATCGTGCGTCGATACCGGAAGGCCCTGACTGCGCATCAGACTGAATGCTGGCATGAGCGTAAATGTAGTTGTCTTGCGCGAAGCTGTTGAAGTTCGGCGTATCCCCCGCAGCCGTCGAAAAAACGTCGTAGATCCCCCTGTTGAGATCGGCGAGCGACGTTGCTCCGCCCACCGGCGAGACGAAAGTCTGTCCCAGTGCAGTAAGAGCCTGTTGGTAGCACGCTGCGCATCCAAGCGAGCCCCGATAAGAGAGAATCCGCGCAGCGAGCGCCCGATTGAATTGCAGAAACCCCGCGGGCGTATCGAAGCCGGCAAACCCCGTGTGCAGCGGGAACGGGAACGAAGTTCCACCGGCCTGAAGATCCTTTGCTGCGTCGTCGAGAGTGGCTGAAATGAACTTGTAAACCGAGTCCCGGGATACGAAAGGAGCCGGGCTATTCGGATCTGCGGGGATATCGACCGGGGCTCCAAGTGTATCGCGCTCGACTATGACGTACGACAGCTCAAGCGCCCTGAAAGTCTTCGCGAATCCAGAGACCGCCGCCTTTTGCGCGGCGGAAAGTGCAGTGCTGTTCGCCACCTCGATCAGTTGGACAGCATTACGCTGGTTCTGGTAACGACCGGTCCAGCCGCCGGCCGCAAAGCCCGCTGGATCGAGGCGCTGGGGCCCGGGGATTCCGACCAGATAATTCGATATGGTACGGCCGTCGGTTGGGAAATAGTTATATGCTTCGCGCCCGAACACACCAAGGTCCCGAATCATACCCGGCATCGCATCGCGATGTCCGTCCAGCACACCCTCGGCGAGCAATTGCACACCTTTGGGATCCTTGCCGACGCCGTCGGTTGTCGGCTGGTTGTAATTCGGAATCACCAGCCTTTCGGCGCTGCAAGCTGCAACGCCCGTAAGCAGAACTCCCAAACGTACACCGTGCCAGAAGTGGCGGCGGGTCATTGCGTATCTCCTCGGGCTGTTGCCCGTCGGTGTTGAAATTTGCATGAGGGTCATGGCTAGAATCCCAGATCCAGCGATAGATAGAAGGTCCGGCTCGGCGGAAATGGCGCAAGATCGACGAAGCGCGCGACGAAATTCCCACCGTTGTTTACCTCGGGATCAAAGCCGTTGTACGGGGTGATGATGAACAGATTTCGTCCCGAAAGACTGAGCTTACCACTCTGAGCACCCCGAAAGTGGGACACAAACCCCTGCGGCAGGGTGTACGACACATTCACCTCACGCACTTTTACGTACGATCCGTCGACGAGGTAAGCCGCAGTGTTTTTTCCGCCTCCCCAAAGATTGTAGCGGTACGCGCCCAGCGTCGCTCCGATGGCGGTATCGGGAGACGGCTTGTCGTAATCCCACGTGTTTGCTCCTTCATCGTAGAGATTGAGTGTCATGTTCGACACAGTGCCCCCCCGACGGTAGTCGACGAGGACGTTGAAGTCCAAAGACTTGAGGCTTATGTCGTTACCGAAGCTCATGACGTATTTCGGATTGGCATCGGCGAGCGGCTGATTTCCAACGGTCTTGCCGTTGACGAGCTTATTCCCCCAGATCGTGGTCACTGTATGACCTGGCGCGAAGCGGAGACGCCCGTATGCGTTACCGAATCCCCCTGCCGCAGTTCCGGTCGTAAAGGGCTGGACGCCTGGAGGGAAACTGGTGATGTCTGCCCGGCTCTGATACCACGTCGTCCGCGAGGTCCAGTTGAGGTTCCCCCTCTGTATCGGTATTAGCGTTAGACCGAACTCGTATCCCTTGGTTGACATCTCGCCGCCGTTAACGACGGTTGCGTTGATTCCGCTGGAAGGCGCGAGCTGCGGACGCACCAAGAGGTCCGTCAGCTTCCGATTGTAGAACGTGGCCTCCAGACGGGCGCGCTCTCCGAGGAAAGCCCCATCGAGACCAACTTCGAACTCATTGAGTCGTTCCGGCTTGATGTTGGGATTTCCAATCGTTGACGGAAGTCCATACGCGTTGAGACCACCGATCAGACCGTAACTGGTGAGCGCCAGGAAACGATCGCCATACCCCGGCTGGTTGCCCGATACCCCGTACGACGTACGCACCTTCAGCTCATCGATGCCTCTGAATGGCGAAGCAAAGAGGTACGAAGCCAGGACGCGCGGATAGTAGAATGTCTTGTGGGTGTCGCCATTCAAGCTTGCCCGCTCGCCACGCAGGGCCCCCGACAAATAAAGCCTCTCGCCAAACATCAGGAGCTCTTGTTGTCCGTATCCTGCCTGCGTGCGCGACTTCTCCTGTCGATCGGTAATGCTGATGTTCTGCGCACCTGCCGCCACAAACTGCTGGGGGCCTAGTCCGCGGCCGACCAGATTGTAGTCATTGAAGGCGCGGTCCTGCAGCTGTACCCCTGCGGATGTCGTTGCCGTCAGCCAGCTACCGGGGGTGAATGTCCAAACCGCGTTTCCGTTGAGGCTCGTCAGACGCTCAGTGCCATTTCCCTGAATGATCGCCCCCGGGAAAGTACCCCCCTCTGCGGTACCGGCACGCTGAAACTGCAGTTCTTGCGGAGCACGGATATAGTTCTCATTGCTGTAGCGGTCAGCACCACCCTGAAGGCTCAAGTTGAGATTGCTTCTTTCCCCACTATATGCAGCCCAGTTCGCCTTGCCAGAGAATATCAACCGATAGACATCTTCGTTATTCTGCATGAGATCGAACGTTTGGAAGGGGTTTGATCCTCCCAAGGTCCCGCCGCCTGCAAACGGGTTCAACACATATTGGCCCAACTCATCCCGCTGCCTTAGATCCAGGATCGCCGGGGTGTAGGCAAATCCATAGAGCGGCGAGGAGAATGCGTTGTCATTGTTCGATATTCCGCGCTGGGAAAACGAGCGGAGTAGGTTGGATCCGAGACTGATAGTTACTCGCTGTCCCACCGTTTGATCGATGTTTGCGCGGAGGGATTGACGGCGGGCACCCGTGCCCATTGCGATGCCCGACTCCTGCTTATCTGACCCGGACGCGTAGTAGCGGGTGCCCGCGACTCCGCCAGACAACGACATCACGGACTCGTATGATGGATCCTTGCGACCGTAAAGCTCTCCGATGTAATCATAGTAGGGGCAGCTCGTCGCAGTGCATGTCGAGGTCGCGGTAGCGATGCCTTCCGGGTTGTCCCCAATTTCCGACAGGGCCTGATCCAAATTCTGGAAATGTCGCGTGCCCCTGTTACGAATCAGCTGGCTGGTCCCGACCCGTTGCGTAAAGTTGAAACGTGGGGAACCGGATTGACCCCGCTTGGTCGTAATGATCACTACGCCGTTAGTCGCCTGGGATCCGTAGATGGCCGATGCTGCGGCACTCTTCAGCACCTCGACGCTCTCGATGTCGCTCGGGTTGAGGTCCGCGAGTCGGTTGGTTCCGTTCTCCTCACCCTTGTTGAGCGAACCGGTAATCAGGCTTTGCTGGTTGGACCGTGTCGCGTTAGAAATTGCGACACCGTCAACAATGATCAGTGGATCGATGCGGCCGATCAAAGAGGACGCTCCACGTATCTGGATCTGGCCCCCACCGCCCGGCGCACCGTTGTTCATGTTAATCGACGCTCCGATGACTTTGCCCTGTAGCGCGCTTTCAAGCGAGGCGGCCGGAACTCGTGCGAGCGCTTCGGAGCTCACCACCGCGACAGCGGTAGCGGCGTTTTTTCGCTCAAGGCCGGTGGCCTGACCGGTTACGATCACGCCTTCCAGCTCGAGGACATCCTTGTCAAGCGCGAAGTCAGCGCTCCCGGCGCCCGATGGGATTGTCTTCGTTTCACGCTTGTAACCAACGGCGCGCGCGAAGATGGTCACATCTCCGCCAGGGATTCGCAACCGAAACTCTCCGCGCTCGTTGGTACGAGTGCCCACCGATTGGCCCGCAACCGCGACGACTGCATCAGGGAGCGGTTGGCCGGTCCCAGCAATGGTCACGCGTCCGGAAACATCCCGGGCCTGCGCTTGGCCCCAGGCGCTACTGCTGGTAGCGAAAAGCCCCAGCAACAGAAGTGAAAAGACCGACGAGCGAATTCTATTCATGCCTGTCTCCAGCTTAGGATGGGTGAGGCTCGCAGCACAGGCGCAGCAAGCCCTCGCAGAGTAGTGGGATCTCTGCGGTTTTCTAAGAGCCTTATCTACGGTCGAGTTACACCAGTGTCAAGGGTTGATGACGACAGGCGCCGACAGACTATGGCTTTGGACGTGTGGCCGGCGCGGCCGCCTTACCCGCTCCGAAATCCACGACTGGCGGTGCCTCGGTTCCCGGCGCTGCCTCGAAATAAGTGCGCGGCTTCGCCCCAGTCACCTTCGCCGTCAATGTCTGCGGAAATGTCCGGATATACGCATTATAGGTGTTCACCGCTTGGTTGTAGTCCGTCCTCGCCGTCGCGATTCGATTCTCGGTACCCGTCAGCTCGTCCTGCAGCCTCAGGAACCCCTGATCTGCCTTCAGCTGCGGATACGCTTCCGATATCGCAATCAACCTTCCGAGCGCGCCCGTGAGCGTGTTGTTGGCCGCGGCCATCTGGGCCGGGTCTCCGGTCTGAATCGCGCCCGCCAGTCCAGTCCGCGCCTGCGCGACCTGCGTGAAGACCGCCTCCTCGTGCTGGGCGTACCCCTTCACCGTGTTGACGAGATTCGGCACGAGATCGGCGCGCCGCTGCAGCTGCACCGAGATCTGCTGCTTCGCCTGCTGGGCAGTCTCGTCGTACCGCTGTATCTGATTGTATCCGCAACCGCCCACCGCGAGCAGCAGCGGTGACAGGGCGAGTACCAGTCCACGTTTCATTTGGCTTTTTCCTCGGTTGATGATGGCTACACAGAGTGTGGCCGATAATCCTTAATCTACGCTCGAAATTCATCCAGATAAGACACCAGCCGTTCCATCGCCGACAGATACTCCTCGAGCGTCGCCGACGCCGCATCCTTCGACAGCTTTTCGGTCCCGCGCGCGTGTCTGATAACCCTCAGAAATGGATCGGGGGAAAATCCGGCCTTTTCCGCAAGGCCCGTCGCGAGCCGCTCATAATCCTGCGACGGCACCTGACCCTGCAATCGCACCACCCCGCGGAAGATCACCATTAGAGTGCTGAGACTCTTCTCGAGGATTTCGAGCTGAAGGCCAGTGTCTCCCCCCGCGCCCATGACCGCCTGTCGCAGCTGCAGCAGCTTCCCCATCGTCTGGTGCTCCACCTGAAGCCGCAGGTCCGCCGGCGTGACTCGAATTCCCTCGAAGGGCGCATTGCCATGGAGAACGCGATGCCGCTCCAGGATGTCAGCGTATTCCATCGGGAAAATATCGGGAGACGACTTCCATTCCTTCGTGGTGAAAGTCATCGGCGGCGGATTTCCATCCTCCGCCCACGCCTTCGACACCGCCGCTACGGCGCGCAGTCGATCGAGGGGAAGCGCGTCGACGATCACCAGCACGTTGAAGTCGGACGTCTTCGGCCTGTGCTCCCCCGCGACCGCGGAGCCGAACAGCACCACCGACCGCAGCGCGTCGCCGTACGCCAGCTGAAGCTGCCTGACCAGTTCATCGAGTTTCATCATTCCAATCCTTCTAACGGAGGCGTGATGTCGCCTGTTTCGTTTTCTGAATCACCGGACCTTCGTCACCAGCTCGAGCCACCACCGCCGCCACCAAAGCCGCCCCCGCCGCCAAACCCGCCAAAGCCACCGCCGCCGCCTCCTCCTCCCGCGAAACCACCAAAGCCACCGCCGCGACCCCCGCCGCCACCAAATCCGCCCATGGGAATGATGAGCGGCAAGCATCCCCCGCCTCCGCATCCCCCTCTCGAACGGCGGCGCGCGTTGCTCAGAATGAAGAAGACCACCATGAAAATGATAAAGATCACGAACGGCGGAATTCCGCCGCCATCCGAGGGAAAGTTGTTGGGACTCTCAACGACCGGTGCCGCGGCGAGCGCCGTGTCGATGGTAAAGTTGAATTCCTTTGCGAACCGCTCCGCTGTCCGCAAGGTGACCAGCTCCATCCCCGTACTGTAGTCCTGCGCCATGAATGCCGGCGTCGCCTCTCGGCAAATGTCGCCGACGTTCGCATCAGTGAGAAATCCTTCCGCCCCGTAGCCGGTGGCGACGAAGCAATGTCCGCGTCCGTCCTTGCTCGTCTCTTTGGGAACTACGAGAATCACCGCGCCCGCATTCCGCGTTGGATCGCCAGGGTTTCCCATCTTTCCCACCTTCCATTGGCGTCCGATCTCGAGCGCCACCTCCTGAACGTCGCGGCTGCCGATATCGGTGAGCGTGACGATCGTGAACTCGCCCCTCGATTTCGCGCGGACGTCCGCAGCGATGCGCTCCATGCGCTGTGCCGCATCAGCGTTGATGACGTGCGCGAAATCGTTCACCAGTCCGATCGGCGCCGGTATCGGGATCGCCTGTGCAAAAAGCAGGAACGCGACTGCCTTCATACCGGCCAGCAGTCTCGTTGCAGATGGTAAACCCAACAGCAATGCGTTCAGAATGCGCTCTCCCTTGATTTCATGGCTCGAGAGGAGGTCTATTTAGCAGATGATTCCATTCCAAGTCAATCGCGCCCGCCCGCTCGTTATTCTCGCGCTCATCCTCGCCTGCGCCCCCGCAAACAGTAGCAAGCAGGGAGCCGAAAGCGGCACGGTCGAACGCAATGACACGGCGAAGCTTGTCACCGGAGCCGCGCCCACCGACCCCGATATCGCCAAGGCGGACCTGGCGCGCATCCAGGGAAATCCCAACGCGCCGCTATGGGTGATCGAAGTCAGCGACTTCCAATGCCCTTACTGCAAACAATGGCACGACGAAACATACAAGACTTTTCGCGACGAACTGGTCAGCACCGGGAAGGTGCGGCTGGCCTACGTGAATTTTCCTCTCGAGTCACACCACTACGCGTGGCCGGCCGCGGAGTCGGCGATGTGCGCTGCAGCTCAGGGAAAATTCTGGGAGATGCACGACGCGCTCTTCAACACGCAGGAAAAGTGGGAGGCTCTTCGTTCTCCTGCGCTCTTCTTCGACTCTCTCGCGCGCGCCCAGGGCGTAGACGCCGAGCGCTGGCACCAATGCGTGCGGTCGGGCAAGATGAAGCCGCTGATCCAGGCAGATCACGATCGCGCGGCAACGGCTGGAGCGAACGCTACTCCGAGCTTCATGATTGGAGACAAGCTGCTCGAGGGCGCTCAACCGATCGAAGAAATCCGGCGGGCGGTCGATTCCGCCATGGCCAAGCGGAAGTAGACAAGCCGGATCTGACGTGAATTCGCTGCTGCGAATTCCGTACTCCCTGGCGGGGCGAGCGGCAAACGCGCTCGTCAATGCGATCCCCGCGGGCGACTCGAAATTTCGTCGGGGACTCGGCGCGCGTCGCGGACTGGTCGCGCGCTACCAGCGCTGGTCATCCATTTCACGCGATCCCGCCCGGCCCCTCGTCTGGTTTCACGCCCCGTCCGTCGGTGAAGGACTCCAGGCTCAGCCCGTCATCGAGCTGGTGCGCGCACGGAGACCCGACGTCCAAATCGTCTACACATTCTACTCGCCGAGCGCTGAGGAGTTTGCGCGGTCTCTCGACGCGGATTTCGCGGACTACCTGCCCTTCGATACCGCCGACAGCGCCGGCGCCATCATCGCTGCCCTGAAACCGAGCGCCCTCATCTTCAGCAAGCTGGACATCTGGCCGGAGCTCACGGAGAGAGCCGCCGCGGCCGGCGTTTCGGTTGGCGTGATCAGCGCAACCATGGCCGAGTCCTCCGGCCGACGAGGAATCCTCGCGCGCGCCCTGCTCGGCGACGCCTATCGTGCCATCACACGCGTGGGTGCCATCGACGGCAGGGACGCCCAGAATTTCCGGGGAGTAGGCCTGCCCCGCGGAAGAGTCGAGGTCACCGGAGACACGCGATACGATCAGGTCTGGGCGCGCGCTCAGAGGCCGGCCTCTCCACTGGTGCAATCGCTGCGGTCGTCACGGCCGACACTCGTCGCTGGCTCGACCTGGCCCTCGGATGAGACGCATCTCTTTTCGGCGTGGACCAAACTCCGCGAAAAGATTCCGGACGCGAAGCTGATCATCGCGCCGCACGAGATTGGCGCCGCTCACCTCGCCTCCGTCGAGCGGTGGGCCAGCAGACGTCGTCTCCGCGCGTCGCGCGTAGACGGCCGCGAAGCGGCGAGCGCGGACGTAGTGGTGGTGGATAGGTTCGGAGTGTTGGGTGATCTCTACGCCGTGGCAGATGTGGCCTACGTCGGGGGCGGGTTCCATTCGGCGGGCCTGCATTCCGTACTCGAGCCGGCGTCGTTCGGCGCCCCGGTGCTGTTCGGCCCGCGCCATGACATGAGCCGCGATGCGGGAAAATTGATCGAGGCGCGTGGCGGGGCGGCGGTCAAAGGCGAGATCGACATGGAACTGAGGCTGAGAGATTGGCTCGGGTCGGTGCCGGCGCGGGACGTTGCCGGAGCGGCGGCGAAATCGATGGTGCAGAGCGGCGTTGGCGCCGCTGAGCGCTCCTTTGCGCTCGTCAGCTCTTTGCTTGGTCGGTGAGGACCGGCGCCGGACGGATCGGCGTCCGGTAGCCCACGGCGTTCGCGCTCGGCTTGTGCACGAAAAACCCCTGCACCAGGTGTACACCCAGTGATTTAACCATGTCGTATTCTTCCTTTCTCTCCACGCCCTCCGCGATGACCATCGCTCCGTGCTCGTTCGCGAAGCGGACCATGGTCTCCACCAGATTCTGCTTGATGAAGTTCTGGTCGATGCAGTTGATCAGCGACATGTCGAGCTTGATGAAGTCGGGCTCCAGATTCGCGATGGAACCAAGTCCCGCGTAGCCGCTGCCGGCGTCGTCGACGGCGAACCGGTAACCCTGGTCGCGGAACTCCTTGAGCCTTCCGCGGAACTTCGGATAGTCCTTGATGGCGGTTCTCTCGGTGATCTCGATCACGACGCGAGTCGGATCTTTCACGTTGAGTCCCTTCCAGTCGAACGACGGATCGGCGAAGTCGGCCGGATCGACGTTCATGAATAGCAGCTCCCCGTCCTTGAGCAGCTTTCCCATTCCTTCGATCGCGCGCTCGCGGCAGAGGCGGCTCAGGTCCCAGATCAGGTCCGACTGCGCGGCGATCTCGAACATCACTTCCGGGCTCCTCATGCTCCGCAGATTTCCGCGCGCGAGCGCCTCGTAGCCGAACACTTTCTGGTTGTCGGTGATGACAATCGGGTGGTATTCGATGTAGAGTCCGCGGTTCCTGAGCGTCTCGCGAAGATCGCTGACTTTTTTCGCCTGCTCGCGGTGCTCGAGGCTCTTTGATGCGTTGGCCGCCTCGCGAATGCCGCGGTAGATCTGGCGCTCGAGGCGAAGCTTGGGATTGTAAACCACGAGCGCCCGCCCAACGAAGATGTCAAATAGTGCGGCTATGTCCTCGCCGTGGATGCGCTCGATCTCCGACGACACGGTTTCCTTGAGGCCCACGGTCAGATCGGTGATCTCCGCGTCGGTCGCGGCGGGGGTGTCGTCCTGCGGCACGTGGAAGAAGATAAAATCGTCGTCGTTCGGGAATGCGACAGTGAGCTTCGACGAGGCCAGCGGACTCTTGCCGAGGAAATCGCGCATCACCGCGCCCGTGGTCTCGAGGACGCTGTCCAGCTTCTCCCAGCCGTAGACTTCCTCGACCTTGGCGTAACGGTCGAAATTGAAGTAAAGAACAACCAGCTCGCCCCGCTCCTGAACGGCTTTACGGACGCTGTCGATCGTCGCGGCTACCGTTGGGAGACGCGTGAGCGAGTCACGCAGGAGTTGATGATAGTCCACGCTTACGAGGCAGGAGTGGAAACGAGCAGCTTCAGGTTTCGCTCGACTGTCGCGGCGAGCTTCGACAGCTCGAACGGCTTTTCAACGAAATCATCGGCTCCTGTCTGAATCGCCTGACGCTTGTTGACCCAGTCGTCGAGAGCGGTCACCATCACTACGCGTACGTGCTTGCCCAGAGTTGGATGTGACTTGATGTCGCGGCACACTTGCCAACCATCTCGGCCCGGCATCATGACGTCCAGGAGCACAAGGGCGGGCTTGACCTCTCCAAACGCCTTGACCGCCTCATCGCCGTTATAGGCAACAGTTATCGGATACCCGCGTGCCTCGAGATAGTCGCGGATTATGTGCGCGTTATCGGGGTTGTCGTCTACTACGAGGATCGGCGGGCGAGCAGGGTCAGCCATAAGCGATTGTCTGAGGGGAGGTATTACTCCTCACGGGGCAATTCGCAAGCCAGCCTCCGGCTTCCCGCGAGTCGGATTCCCACCTTGTGGCCCCTGGCGCAGCCCCGTCCGCAGCCCTTCCTCTGCATTGATGATTACCGTTCGCCGCGTTCAGCTTGACAAGTTTCAGCACGCGATACACTGTGAAAGAGCGTCTACCCACGAAGGAGCCGATCGATGTGTGCGCTTAACCGAAGGATGTTGATGGGAAGCTTGGTTCTGCTTCCGCTATTGTCGGTCCCGACGCTGGTCGCGCAGACACCATCGACGCGCAGGCAAACGGTCGACGGAATTGTAGTCGACAAAGGGAGCGCCCCGGTTCCCAGCGCGGAGCTGGAGCTGAAGCGGCAGGGTGAGCGGAGTCAGGTGGTGCGATCCGGCGATGATGGTCGTTTTTCATTTCCGGACGTGCAGACTGGACCCGTTGCATTGACGGTACGGCGCATGGGTTACATGGCGAAAACTATCAGGATAGACGTGCCTGCGACCGGCGTCGCGGCTTCGGTCGAAGTCCAGCTCGAGGAAATACCGAGCGACGTTGCCTCGGTGATCGTCGAGGGCTCGAAGCAGCATCTCGAGGAATTCTACCAGCGCAAAGCCAGCAACAATTTCGCAAAATTTTTTGAGACAGGGGACATCGAGAGGCGAAATCCAGCCTATACGAGCGAGATGCTCACTACCGTCCCCGGCGCGAGTGTCTCCTCCAAAGGAGCGGGAAACCGGATTTTGCTCCGCGGCTGCCAACCCATGGTGTGGGTCGATGGCATGCGCGCGCCCGGTGCCGAATTGGACGACGTGGCGAGGCCAGGCGATATCGCCGGCATGGAAGTGTATCCGTCCAGTGCCGGCCTCCCGCCCCAATACCAGGATCGGAATAACCGGATGTGCGGGGCGATAATGGTCTGGACCAAGAATCTGTAACGCAAGAAGCCCCCGGTAAACCGGGGGCTTCCTGGTCGATCTTTTGGCGCGGTAATGCTAATCCGCGTTCAGGAGCAGGTTGGAGCGGTTCCCGCCTTATCCCACCACAGACGTGTCGCCAAATCGTCTGTCCCCTGAGCTGTGATCGCCGCCTTCAGTGACACACCGTTGGCAGTGGCCTCCGTCGTCGGATATTCCAGGCGCCGTGGCACGTAATTCAGTGTGGCATCGGGGCCCGGCACGATCGTATTCGGGACACACGTTCTGCGCCACTCGAACCAAGCCGTCGCACCAT
This sequence comes from Gemmatimonadales bacterium, assembly GCA_038322455.1. GTDB lineage: Bacteria > Gemmatimonadota > Gemmatimonadetes > Gemmatimonadales > Gemmatimonadaceae > UBA4720. Next base: position 17,394 of record JBBQFZ010000032.1, read on the forward strand.
CCATGTAGAGTGCGATGTACTTCTGTTGGGCGATTTGTTTCTGGCCCGCAACACCGCCCGTGTAAACGACGCTTGGATTCGCGAAGTAAGTCGTCATGTCTGCTGCGGAAATCGATTGCCCTGACGAAGCAGCCATGTCATTCCACTGATTCAACGATGCCGATATACCCGCATTGTAGTAGGCTGCGGCTGTCCCCGCTGTCAGACCACCCAAGCCCCTTTCGGAGGCTTCGGCAAGAATGAAGTTAACTTCGGCCGCGGTGAGGATAGGGGTCGGTAGGCTGGCACCGGCGCCACCGAAGGTTGGACCGTAAACCGTCGCGCCTTTATAGAAGATCACGCCGGGCCGGGATGTTGACGAGCGCACCGGCATGTTTGGAGGCATAGGCAGCACGCCGTTAGGCGACCCACGATAAATCGTAGGGTTATCCTGGGTGGGCTGCGCATAAATCGGCAGGCGCGGATCATTGAGCGCGTTCATGATGTTGACGAGCCTGTCTGACATGCGCCAATCGTCGCGTGCGCCCAGGTTATCCGCCCAGGGGTTGTTGTAGACACCATCTCCCGGCCACGGAAAATACGCGTTGTCGGCGTTGGTAAGAATCAGCCCGCCTGGCGCGTTACGCGCGGCTGAAATCTGAGCGCTGGCAAGCGCTGGGTCGACGTTGACGACGCGAATCGCCAGCCGCAAACGAAGCGAGTTTACGAACTTCTGCCAGCCCGCCGGGTCGCCGCCATAGATCGGATCGGCTGCGCCCAGTCCATTGGCGGCTCCGGCCAGATCCTTCGACGCTTTGTCGAGAACGGCGAAGAAATCGGTGTAAATAGCCTGCTGCTTGTCGTAAACAGGGGTTAGAGAAGAGCCGACTGAGTCGCCCTTCAGAGCCTGGCTGTACGGTATGTCACCCCAGGAATCGGTCACGAACGAGAAGACGAGAGTACGAAGTGCAAATGCCGGCGCATAGATGCCGGGTTGATTCGTGGCTTGGCCCTTCGCGATGATCTGCGTCAGGTCCTTCAGCTCGCCGGAGTAGGCGCCGTTGAACGAGCCTTCCGTATCAGCCGCATGCATACGGAGGTAGCGGTCCTCATCGTTGTACTGCACCTCGGCGAGCTGCTGAACAACCCACTCGTATGTGCGCAGATCGATGCCCCCAAACCAGCGTGCCGTAGAGAGCCGGGAGGCCTCAGTGAACAGCGGACCCGGCGGTACGTCCTCCGGGCTATTCGGGTTTTTGTTGAGAGTGGTGATGCTGTCGTTATTGCACCCGTATACGGTAAGCACGAGCGCAAGCGCCACAGCTGAACCCACTCTCAAAAGGTTTTTATTGATCATGTGAAATAAGTATCCGATTGAAGGGTTACGGCGTGATGCGGACATTGATGCCCCACACGCGCGCGTTCGGCATTGAGGCGAATTCGATTCCCTGATTGTTCCCCGTTTGATAGGAGAATTCTGGATCGATGTTCGGCACTTTGGTCCAGGTCTTCAGATTCCGGCCAGTCAGGCCGAGGGTTATACCCTGCGCATTGAACCGGCCTGACATGCTCTGGGGTAGCTCGAATGTGAGGCCCAATTCGCGAAGCTTCGTGTAGCTCGCATCGTAAACGTGGTCCTCGATCACCTGGCCGCAGTTATACGCGATGCATTGCCAGTAGGTCTCGGATTTTACGTTGATCGTATTCGGCAGACCAGTCGCCTTATCGATGCCCTTGACGACCAGGCCGGGATTGTCCCAATCCACCTCGCGGCCCGCTGTGGTCCGCGATAGAACGCCGGTGTAATCGCCCCACATGTTGGTGATACTCGCAAGCTTTCCACCCCTATGGAAGTCGAGCAGCCCATAAAGCCTGACGTTCTTATAACTGAACGTGTTGCCCCAGCCGCCAGTCCATTGCGGCTGGACACTGCCGAAATAGTGCTGGTACCCCGCAGACGCGGGGTCGCGTTGTGGCAGGCCCTTCTTCAACAACAGATTTCCGTTCGCATCGCGAAGCCACGAATTGCCCATGATTGCGCCATAGGGCTTGTCGAGACGCGCCTCCAGGCGAGCCGTGAACAGGCTACCCAAAGCGAGGGTTTTGATCCCCGGGGCAAGCGCGGTGATCCGGCTCTTGTTGCGACCGTAATTGAAGACGCTGTTCCAGCCGAACCCGCCGGCGGTCTGGAACGGAGTAACGCCCAGCAGGAATTCCTGTCCTTTATTGCTGATGTTGCCGGCGTTGATCGACTTCGAGGTGAAGCCCGTGGTCGCGGTGATCGGCGCGTTGAAGATCTGGTTTTCGGTGTGCTTGTCGTAGATACTGCCGTCGAAGGTCAAGCGTCCGTCGAGGAAGCTGAGCTCAGCACCCATCTCATTCGAATGCGTGATCTCGGGCAGGAGCCCGCCGTTCGCGAGAGCGTCGTTAAGCGTAAACTGCGAGAGACCCTCGTACTTCGTGGTCAGACCAGTGTAAGTCGTGCGCAGCAGATACGGGTCTGCGTCGGCACCCACTTTCGCCGTCGAAGCGCGGAGCTTGAAGTATGAAAGAAAGCGATTCTTCAGGCCCGGAAGGGCGTCGGTCACCACCACGGACGTGCTCACTGAGGGATAGAAGTAGGAGTTGTTCCCCTTCGGAAGCGTAGACGACCAATCATTGCGCGCCGTTCCGCTAACCGTCCACCAGCTATTCAGCGTCAGGTCAGCCTGGCCGTAAACGCTGTTCGTCTGACGACGCTGCAACGTTTGACCGAGGGTAGGAGTGATCGCAGCGTTTGAAACGTTATAGATGCCCGGCACTGTGATTCCGCCGGTTGATACGCTGTTGAAGTTGTAGGTGCTTTTGCGAGTGGCTGCGCCCCCGGTTGCATTCAGCTGGAAGTGCGAACCGAGCCCGCGATTGATTCTCAGGATTGCGTCGGTCGTGTTCTCGTTGTTGTAGTCGGTGAGGTTGGTGAACCCGCCGAAATAAGCCGGATCGACGATTGTGCCTTGCCGCGAATCGCCCGGCCCGAAGTTCTGGTTGATGTTGTAGCGGTAGATGTCTGAGCCGGTCCGCAGGCTCGCGTCGACACCCTCGAAGAGCTTGTAGGTCGCCGACACGTTGCCGATGAACCTGTCCCGAGCATCGACCTCGGGGTTGTCGTACTGGAGCCAGTACGGGTTGTTGTGGAAGCTGTAGTTCCAATTGTACTCACGATTGTCCGGCCCGTTGTTCGTGGTTGCACTTGTATTGTATGTATTCCGAAGCGCGTTCAGGTCGACCTGCCGCCCGAACCACACGAACTGCTCGAGGACACTCTGAGTGTATCCGACGCCCGGGCGGTTCAGTCCGGTGTTGCGAACGTATTGAAGGCTAGCATCCGAGCTGAGGCGGTCGTTGATCTTTAGCGTGCCGTTCAGCAGCCCGTTCATCTTGTGGAACGAATTGTTGGGGATATATCCCGCGATCTGGTCCGAGCCGAAGGACATACGGGCGTTCGCCCGTTCCGTTCCACCGCTGAAGGCAACGGTGTTCGACAGAGTGTGTCCGGTGTTGAAGAAGCTTTCGACGTTGTCCGGGTGCGCGACCCATGGAACGGGCACAAGGGATCCGTCCGGATTTTTGGGACTCGTAAACTGCGTTATCAGGCGTCCGTCGAGCCGCGGACCAAAGCTCTGGTCATTGTCGTCCTGGATGCCACCGCCGGATCCATCGATGAACTGGAACTGTCCGCCTGAGCCTTGACCGTAAAGATTCTGGTACTGCGGAAGTATCGAAGGCTTTTCCCACGTATATGTCGAGCTGACCTCAGTGCGCATTTTGCCGCCTGAACCCCCTCCCCTCTTGGTCGTCATGATGATGACGCCGTTGGCCGCGCGGGATCCGTAGATTGCCGCGGCATTTGGGCCTTTCAGAACGCTCATCGTGGCGATGTCTTCCGGGTTGATATCGGAAATCGCGCTGCCGAAGTCGAATCCGCCACCCGGTCCCGAGCCACGCGACGCGTTAGATACCGCCACGCCATCGATGATGAACAAAGGACTGTTGTTGCCGGATATCGAATTCGCCCCACGCAGCAGGATGCGATTGGATCCGCCCTGCGTGCCGGAGCCCGTGATGGTTACGCCGGAGACCTTGCCCTGAATGCTGTTGACGACATTCATGGTCTTCGTCTCGTTCAGCTCCGTCGTGCTGAGCTGCTGTTGCGCCGTGCCGAGCTGGCTCTTTTCTCTCGTCTCACCCAGCGCCGTTACGACGACCCCTTGCAACTGCGTCGCTGCGGAGGAAAGGCTGAAGTTCTGAGAGACCGCCGAGCCGCTGAGAGCGACCGTTGCGGAGCTCGCGGCAAATCCAAGACGCCGTGCAAGAAGCGTAACGCTTGTGCCGGTTGCCGAAGCGGGCGCGCTAAAAGTATATCGGCCCTGATCGTCGGTGAATCCGCCAACGCGCAGCGCCGGGATGCTCACGCTTGCGCCTACCACTGGTACTCCACCGGTGCCTGTCACCAGGCCACTGATGGTCGTTCCTTGCGCCTGGGCAAATGCCGGGACAACGCCGAGCACGCCCGCTATCGCAAGGAAGCGATAGAACTTACTTGTCATTCCCATACAACACCTCGCAGAAAGTGGAACTGGAATGAGGCTCGTCGGTCTGCGACATGTGGTGAATACCACCGTCGCAGAACGGCAGCTATGTGTGCGTCAACCGGAAAAGGTGGACGGGTCGCAATCCCGTTCGCGGCGACGCATGCGGTGACAACCCCACTATCCCAGAATGAGGGAAAGGGGCCGCCTATATACAAAAACTTACAGGGCGGGTAGCGACAATGTCAACGACCTGTGAACAATTGTTCACAGGTCGTCAACGGGAAGGAACTCTGGGAGCGCTGAACTGCGTCGTAACCCACGCAGTTCAGACGGCGGTCGCCTTCTCCGTGACTACTCTGACGTCGTTGTTGAATACCTGCATGAAGCCGCCGCTCACTTTGAAGCGCTGTCCACCGGCACTTCCTAGCCGCAGCTCTCCGTCCCCAAGCAACGCCATCAACGGCGCGTGTCCGGTGAGGATGCCGATCTCACCGTCGTAAGCCGGCGCGACCACCGAATCGATCTCGCCCTCGAAGAGAACGGCTTCCGGAGAGATCACCGAGACCTTGAGCATCTCTATGCGCTCGCGAGACGCTGCGCCGCTTCCACCACGCCGTCGATCGCACCCTGCATGAAGAACGCCTGCTCCGGGTACTGATCGAACTCGCCGGCGACCAGACGCTCGAACGACGAAATGGTCTCCTCGAGCTTCACGTACTGACCCTTGATCCCCGTGAACTGCTCCGCGACCGCGAACGGCTGCGACATGAAACGCTGGATGCGGCGGGCGCGGCCGACCACCAGCTTGTCCTCTTCCGACAGCTCGTCCATGCCCAGGATCGCGATGATGTCCTGCAGCTCCTTGTACCGCTGCAGGATCCGCTGCACGTCGGTGGCTACCTTATAGTGGCGGTCGCCGATGAACTGCGCGTCGAGAATTCGGGAAGAGGAAGCGAGCGGATCCACGGCCGGATAGATGCCCAGCTCGGTGATGGCGCGCGATAGAACGACCGTCGCATCGAGGTGGGCAAAGGCCGTCGCCGGTGCGGGGTCGGTGATGTCGTCAGCTGGAACGTAGATCGCCTGCACCGAGGTGATCGACCCGTTCTTTGTGGACGTGATGCGCTCCTGCAAATCACCCATCTCCGTCGCCAGCGTCGGCTGATAGCCCACCGCGCTCGGCATGCGGCCGAGCAGTGCGGACACTTCGGATCCAGCCTGCGTGAAGCGGAAGATGTTGTCGATGAACACGAGCACGTCCGCGTTGTCCACGTCGCGGAAGTACTCGGCGACCGTCAACCCGGTGAGGCCCACGCGGAGGCGTGCTCCAGGTGGCTCGTTCATCTGGCCGTAGATCAAGGCCACCTTGTCGAGAATGCCGGCTTCCTTGAACTCGAGGTAGAGATCGTTGCCTTCGCGCGTGCGCTCGCCCACGCCGCAGAACACGCTCTTGCCGCCGTGCTCCTTCGCGATGTTGTTGATGAGCTCCTGGATGACGACCGTCTTGTCCACGCCGGCGCCGCCGAAGAGCCCGATCTTTCCACCCTTCACGAACGGGGCGATGAGGTCGACAACCTTGATGCCCGTCTCGAAAATTTCCGTCTTCGGCTCGAGGTTGACGAAGTCGGGCCGCTTTCGATGAATAGGCCAGCGCAGCGTATCGGCCGGGATGTCGGCGCCGTTGTCGATGGGCTGGCCGAGCACGTTGAGGATGCGGCCAAGCGGCACGGTGCCGACGGGAACGCTGATCGGGCCACCGGTGTTGACGACT
>JBBQFZ010000033.1:0-22305 GCA_038322455.1 Gemmatimonadales bacterium
CGCAGCTCGACGAGTACGGCGAGACGTTCATGGCACAACGCATCTCGATGGTGCCGGGAATCGCGCAAGTGCAGGTGTACGGCGGACAGAAGTTCGCGGTAAGGGTACAGCTCGACCCGACTTCGCTCGCGAATCGCGGCATCGGCATCGACGAGGTCACCAACGCGATCTCCGCTCAGAACGTCAGCATGCCGACTGGGACGCTGTGGGGCACGAGCCGGGCGTCGACGATCAAGGCGAACGGCCAGCTTCGGGATGCGACACAGTTCAGGCAGCTCGTTGTGGCATACAGGAATGGCGCGCCAGTGCACCTGGACGAGATCGGGAACGTGCTCGATGACGTCGAGAACAACAAAGTTGCGAGCTGGTACAACGGTGATCGCGCGGTGGTTCTCGCAATCCAGAGGCAGCCGGGAACGAACACGGTTGCGGTGGCTAACGGAGTGAAAGACCTGTTCGCTTCGCTGCGCGAGCAGATCCCCCCGACGGTCGAGATTCACACCCTCTACGATCGGTCGGTGTCGATCCAGGAATCGGTGGGCGACGTGAAGTTCACGCTGATGCTCACGCTGTTCCTGGTGGTGATGGTGATTTTCGTCTTTCTGCGGAACGTGTCGGCGACGATCATCCCCAGTCTCGCGCTTCCCATGTCGCTCATCGGAACCTTTGGCGTCATGTACGCGTTTGGGTACTCGCTGGACAACCTCTCCCTCATGGCACTGACGCTCGCTGTGGGCTTCGTAGTCGATGACGCCATCGTGATGCTGGAGAACATTGTGCGCCACCTGGAGATGGGAAAAAGTCCGCTGCAGGCAGCGTTCGACGGATCGTCTGAAGTCGCGTTCACCATCCTCGCGATGACGGTATCGCTAACGGCCGTCTTCATCCCGCTCCTTTTCATGGGAGGAATCCTCGGACGCCTGTTCCACGAGTTTGCGGTAACGATCGGAACGGCGATTCTCGTGTCCGGCTTTGTCTCACTGTCATTGACGCCCATGCTATCGAGCCGTTTCCTGCGCCCGCCATCGCACGAGCACGGGAAACTGTTCAATGCGTCCGAGCGCATCTATGGACGACTTCTCGGTCGCTACGAATCGAGCCTCGGCTGGGTGATGGAACACCGATTCGGCGCGCTCCTGTTCTCGCTGGTCGTGCTCGTCGGTACCGCGGTTCTTTACAAGCTGGTTCCGACCGGATTCATACCAACGCAGGACACCGGACAAATCGTCGCGACTACCGAAGCCGCGCAAGGCACGTCGTTCGCGGACATGGTAAAGCACCAGCAGCAGGTGGCCGCGATCGTCGCGCTCGACACGAACGTTTCCGGCTTCATGTCTTCGGTCGGAGGAGGCGGCGGCGGCAGCGGCAATCAGGGACGCATCTTCCTGGGACTCAAGCCACACGGCCAGCGATTGAGCGCCGATGAGATCGTGAACGAGCTGCGGCCGAAAATGAGCGGAATTCCGGGGATGAGTGTCTTCATGTCGGTACCACCGGCGATTCAAATCGGAGGCCGGCCGTCGAAGAGTCTTTATCAGTTCACGTTGCAGGGTACGGACATCGCCTTGCTGGATTCGGCCGCCAAGAAAATGGAGATGCGGATGCGCGATATTCCGCAAATCCAGGACGTTACGAGCGATCTGCAGATCACCAACCCGGAGGTGAACGTTGCGATCGATCGCGACCGGGCCGGTTCGCTGGGTGTGACCGCACAGCAAATCGAGAGCGCGCTTTACGATGCGTACGGTTCCCGCCAGGTCTCGACCATTTACACGCAGAACAACCAGTACATGGTCGTGATGGAGCTGCAGCCGCAATTCCAGCGGGACATCAGCGCTTTGCGAATGTTGTACGTGCGGTCGAGCAAAGGAGACCTGGTTCCGCTGAGCGCCGTCGCCACGCTCACGGAGGGGGTGGGCCCGCTGTCTATCACGCACTCCGGCCAGCTGCCCGCCGTCACTCTCTCTTTCAACACCAAGCCCGGCGTCGCGCTCGGCGACGCCACCGCGGCCGTCCAGGCGGCGGCCGCTTCCACCGTTCCGGCGACGATCACCATGAGCTTCTCTGGAACGGCTCAGGCATTTCAGGCGAGCCAGCAAGGGCTGCTGGCGCTTCTCATCCTCGCGATTTTCGTCATCTACATGGTGCTCGGGATCCTGTACGAGAGCTTCATCCATCCCGCGACTATTCTGACAGGCTTGCCGTTCGCCGCGTTCGGAGCCCTCCTCGCGCTGCTCATTTTCAGGATGCCGCTCGACGTGTATGGATTCGTCGGGCTGATCCTGCTGGTGGGCATCGTGAAGAAGAACGCCATCATGATGATCGATTTCGCGCTGGAGCGCGAGCGCACCGAGCACGTGACTCCTGAGAAAGCGATCATCGAGGCGGCGAGCGTCAGATTTCGGCCGATCATGATGACGACGATGGCCGCGCTCATGGCGACGTTGCCAATCGCGCTCGGTCGAGGCGCTGGCGCCGAGTCGCGTCGCCCGCTCGGCGTCGCGGTGGTGGGTGGCTTGGCGTTCTCGCAGCTCGTGACGTTATACGTAACTCCGGTGTTCTACACCTACTTCGACGAGCTGCCGGATCGGGTCCGCGGCCTCACGAGGCGTGCTAGGTCGAAGATCAGAGGGCGGAAAGGTCCTTCGCTCGCGGCGAACGAGCGCTAACCAAAGGGCTTCCTGTGGGGATGCGTGGGGGCGACTGGCCTCCGTTTTTGCTTTGCTTTTTCTACTTCTCTTGAGATTGATTTCGCAAAGGTCTGTGGTAACTGCTCCCGCCTGGAGGCGTTTGCAGTCGTCACGTCACTGGTTCGAACCAAGACGACGGCTGGATTTCTGAATGCTGGCCAGATCGATCTCAAACAAGCGGGGCCACAGCTTTCCTGTCACGAGCAGTCGATTTCTGACCGAATCGAATGCGATGCCATTGGCGACGCCGCCGCGGGCGGCCACTGCCTGCTTCTGTGCCGGCGTGAGCAAACCTTCCACATCAACCCAACCCACCACGTGTCCGGAAGCAGGGTCGATCCGCGCAATGAGATCGGTCCGATACACGTTCGCCCACAGCTCGCCGCGCACCCATTCCAGCTCATTGAGCATCCAGACCGTGCTGTCCCCCTCGCGGACCTGGATCGTGCGCAGCACGCCGACCCCCGTTGGGTTCAGCACGCGGATTCGGCTGGTGCCGTCGCTCATGTACAGGACGCGGCCGTCCGTCGCGAGTCCCCACCCCTCACCCGCGTACGTGAAGCTGTCGATCGGGACGAGCGCGTTTGCATCGTACACGTGTCCGCGACCGCCCTGCCACGTCAGTTGGTATAGACGGTCTGCAAGCGCGGTGATTCCTTCGCCGAACTCGGTAGGAGAAAGTGCTACTCGACGATGAATGGACCCAGTCACCAAATCCACCTCGCGCACATCCGACAGCCCCAGCCGCCCCGTGCTTTCGAGCAGCTGCGCGCGGTGGAACGCCAGTCCCTGAGTGTACGCCCCAGTGTCGTGCGGAAAACTTCTGATGACGCGAGCTGACGTGCGGGGTGTTGTGTCGAAGGGGACTGCCGGCGGCCGCGCATCAGCATTGGTCAGCAGCGTCGGTCCCATACCGGGCGGCAGCGCAGGCGGCGCGTTGGCACTGCTGTCACCGCCGCTTCCACCGCAGGCGCCGAGACAGAGCGCCATGATAACCATGCTGCAGGCGCATGCAGACGAAGATCGCCGCATCGTTATTGGCATCGTTCGGCGCCACTCCGGCGGCGGGTGAGACCGAAATCTCTGCAACTGGTTGTCCTGCAACAATACCCGGGACGAGACTCGAACTCGTAAGGCCATAGGCCGCGGGATTTTGAGTCCCGTGCGTCTACCGATTCCGCCACCCGGGCGTATCAACAAATCTACTCGAAGGAATTTGGCCCAACGGTATCGCGCTGGGCAACTCTTCTACTCTTCCGGTCCACCTGGGTTCTCCCCGTGGACCGTTTCCGCGCGGGCGGGCGGTACGTCACCATTGCTTCTTTTTCTGCGCGTGTAGATCAGAAACGCCACCGCGCCAATCGCTGCCGCCACGAAGATCCCGAAGCTCGCACGCGAGATGTAGTGTTCGAGCAGCGGCAGATCGCGACCGAAGTAAAACCCCAGTACGCCAAAGACGATCGACCACGCCACGCTTCCAATCGTATTGTAAAGAACGAACTTCGAGAAGGACATGCACGCAGCCCCAGCCACCACTGCGGCCCACGTTCTGAGAACAGCGATGAACCTCCCGAACAGAATCGTCTTCGATCCATTGCGCTCGAAGAATGCGTGGGCTTTTTCGACGTGCGATTTCCGCACACCGATGTAGGCGCCGTATCTAGTCACTAGCGGAAGCCCTCCCTTCACACCGATCCAGTAGCCGATTATTCCGCCGACCGACGCGCCGATCGCCGCCAGGGCGATCACGACGGTGATCGAGATGCGCCCGTGCGATGCGTAGGCGGCGGCGGTCACGAGCGCGATCTCCCCAGGGAGAGGAATTCCGACACTCTCCAGCAGCACGAGCAGCAGAACAACCGGGTACGTGTACAGCAGCAGGAGCCGCGTCAGATGGTGCGCGAAATCTGGCATCGGGTAGTTGGGATAAAAAAAACTCTCGACCTCAAGGATCGAGAGCTTGCTACACTGCTTATTCTAGCCTGCGGGCCAGCCGAACCGCTACGGCCGATGTTTGATCGGCGAACCGCTACCGTCGCCCCCGAGTCCTTTGCGCGGGCCACCGTTCTGCCGCGTCAACTCCTGCGCGCGCATTCTGAACTGAGCCTGGAGCGCGATATATCCCGCGCGCTGTGTCGGGGTCAGAAATCGCGCCAGATCCTTCTGCTCCGTCTCCACCAGCGCGATGCGCTGCTTCTGCAGCTTGACGGTATTGTCGAGGAGATCGCTCACGTGCTGCTGGTTCGCCTGATTTCCACGCCTCATCTCCAGCCGCAGCTGTCGCCTGGTATCGCGCTCCTGCGCCACCAGCTGATTCATCTGCGGAGCAAAGCGCGCGTTGGTCTGCTCCAGCTGAGCGAGCTGCCCGTCCGTCAGTGCGAGCTTCTGCTGGGCAAGTCTGGCCGACCGCGCGCGGAATTGTTGCTCCAGCGCGGCACGTCTGGAGTTCGGCATCGTACTTACGGATTGAGCCATCGCGAGGGGCGCAATAGACAAGCTCAGAACGCAGAGGCCCAGCACGCGTCTGATCATCGTGTACCCTGATCGGAGTTGTCCACGTTCATGACGGGCTCGGGCTCGGAAGCAGGAAGCGCATCGAAGCTATCCATGTCGGACATGAGCTGGCGAATGTTGTTGTCGGTAAGGGTCTCGACCCCCGTGCCCAGCGCCAGGGCGTGGCTTGCGGGCTGGCCGACAGGTGCAGCAGCGGTCGTCCTGGGCGATGGCGCTCTGATCGGAACCGGAGTCGCGTCGACCGGGCGGCTCGGTGAAGTGCTCGCGTAGGGCGCGCCGGCATCGTTCTGCTGAACAACGAGCAGCGATCCGCCGCCCGCGATGACGACCAGGAAACTCGCCGCCACCAGCCAGGATACCACCCGCGAGCGAGCGGGAGCGTCGACCACGGGAACGATCTTGGCGTAGGGCGCGATGTGCCCAACCACACGATTGACGTCAATCGTCGGTGCAAAGACCGCCGCCGCTTTGACCGTGCGGAGAACGTCCAGCTCCTCTCTGCACTCTTCGCAGCCGGCCACGTGCTTCTCCACCCCCGCTCTCACACTCGCATCGAGGGAGCCGTGGAGGAGGTCAGGAAGCATTTCCCTGGTTTCGATTTCATGGCAGCTATTCATCTTTCAAAAACTCCTTTACCCGCTGGATCGCGTTGTGGTAGTGAACTCTGGTCGCGCCTTCGGTGCTCCCCAGTACTTCCGCGATCTCCTTGTATGACATGCCCTGTTGAACCCTCAGCGTGAACACTTCCCGTTGAGTCGGCGACAGTGACTCGAGCGATCGCCTCACCCTCTCCTGTGCCTCGTCCGCGATCAGCGAATCGAGCGCTCCGTATTCGCTCACGCTATCGGATTCCTCCAGCGGAACCGTCTCCCTGCTGCGTCGTTCCGCGCGGCGCCGATCGAGCATCAGTCTCCGCTCGATAGAAAAAAGCCAGGTTCTGAACGAGCTCTCACCCCTGAAAGAATCGAGCGACGCAAACGCCCGCACGAAAGTGTCCTGCACCAGCTCTTCGACCCCGTCCCGTTCCCCCGTGCTGGCCGCAAATCTGGACAGCGCCTGGGAATGTCTGCCCACCAACCGGGTTGCAGCCCGACTATCCCCCGCCTTCCAGCGGTGGATCAGCTCCATGTCGGATTCTTCGGACCTGATTTCGGGGCTTGGCGTCATGGAGCCTCATCCAGTAGACGCTTCGGCTCCCCATCTGTTAAGGCCGATTGACCCTCCAGGCGCGGGCTCATAGCTTCGCGATCATCGTACACAAAGCTACTACCCCGAGGGCTCTCTGACCCAACGATCGACGCCGCACATTCCCGAGCGCATCTCGCATAGGGGTGCGCATGATAACCTCCCCGAGAACTCGATTCCCGCGTTCCTGAAGGCGCTCGAGCTGGGGGCGGATTCGATCGAGCTGGATGTGCATGCGACGAGCGATGGGGTGGTGATCGTGCACCACGATCCGACGGTCGACCGCGGCCGCGGACAAAGCCGCGCGAACGCGGCAATCGCGGATCTCGCTTCTGCAGAGCTGCGCAAAATCGTGCTCGCGAATGGCATTCCCATACCGACACTGGAGGATGTCCTCGACGCGGTCGGTGACGGGCCAAGAATTTACGTGGAGATCAAGGGAACGAACATCGAGCCACTCGTGGTGCGGTGCATTCGCGAGTCAACCGCCAACTGCGCGGTGCACTCGTTCGATCACAGGATCGTCCAGCGCGTGAAGAAGATTTTCCCCGCAATTCGAACCGGAATTCTGGAGGTAGCGCGTCACATGGATCCACTCGCCGCGCTCGCCGAAACCGGCGCGGAAGATCTGTGGCAGGACAGGACGCTGATCGACGAGGATCTCGTGCGGCGCGTGCACTCCCGGAACCTGAGAGTGGTAGCTTGGACGTCAAACGATCCGATCGAGTGGAAGAAGCTGCGCGAGCTTGGCGTCGATGCGATCTGCACCGACCGCATCGGAGAGCTCGCCGCGTTCGTCTGTTAAGCGCTACTTTACTGCGACCGGAATCAATCTCTCGGAGGAAAGATCTCTCACATGCGTGCTCTACTCTGTCTCCTGGTCGCGGGTGCGACCGCCGCCTGCGCAAATGCTCCCCCGCGGACTTCTACGACAACGGCCCGCGATACCACGCAAGCCGGGGTCGGCCTTGGCGGGTCATCAACGCCGAATGCCGATCCGTTTCCCAGCACGTACACGCCTTTTCCATCGCGTACGACCGTCATCCGCAACGTCAATATCCTTACGGCGGCCGGCCCTACGATTCGAAATGGCGCGATACTCCTCCAGAATGGAAAAATCGTCGCCGTCGGTGGGACGGTTGATGCGCCCGCCGACGCGCTCGTGATAGATGGAGCCGGCAAGTACGTGACACCGGGCATCGTCGACGATCACTCGCACCTCGGAGTGTACTCCGCGCCTGGCGTGGACGCGTCGAGCGACGGCAACGAAGCGACCGGCCCAACCACCCCGCAGGTATGGGCCGAGCACTCGGTTTGGCCACAGGATCCACAGTTTCCGCGCAATCTCGCCGGCGGAGTCACGACTCTTCAGGTCCTGCCGGGCTCGGCCAATCTGATTGGCGGACGCAGCGTAGTGCTGAAGGTTGTTCCGGGCCGAACAGTGCAGGCAATGAAATTTCCGGGAGCCAGGTACGGACTGAAGATGGCGTGCGGCGAAAACCCCAAACGAGTATATGGAAATAAAGGCGGCCCACAGACGCGGATGGGCAACGTCGCCGGCTATCGCGCGGCGTGGATCAAAGCGCAGGAGTACCGTCGCAAGTGGGACAAATGGAACGGCGACCACAAGGGTGATCCACCGACCCGTGATCTTGGCAATGAGACCCTCGCCGAAGTTCTGCGCGGGAACATTCTCGTCCACAACCACTGCTATCGCGCCGATGAAATGGCGCAGATGATCGACATCTCGCATGAGTTCGGCTACAAGATCCGCTCGTTCCACCACGGGGTCGAGGCGTACAAGATCGCTGACATTCTCGCGAAGGAAGGCATCGGTGCTTCGATATGGGCAGACTGGGGCAGCTTCAAGATGGAGGCGCTGGACGCCGTGAAGGGCAACATGGCGCTGGTGGACCACGCCGGCGCGCGTGTCATCGTGCACTCGGATGATCCATCCGGATCGCAGCGCTTGAATCAGGAAGCAGCGAAGGCGATGGCGGCCGGCGCAGAGATTGGCATCCCCGTGAGCGAGGACCAGGCTATCAAGTGGCTCACGATCAACCCAGCCTGGGCACTCGGTCTCGATGACAAGATCGGCTCGCTCGAGCCCGGCAAAAACGCGGACGTTGTGCTTTGGTCGGGCGATCCGTTCAGCGTCTACAGCAGACCGGAGAAAGTCTGGGTCGATGGCGCAATGCTTTACGACCGAGCCGATCCATCGCAGCAATGGCGCACCGACTTCGAGCTCGGCTTTGTGCCGTTCAACCGGAACTAATCGATGAAATCATACGCTTTCACGCCACGCTTCTTCATCGCACTCGCACTCACCTGCGCGGTCATCATGCCGGTCGGTGCGCAAACCGTGGCGATTACCGGCGGCAAGGTCTATCCCGTGAGCGGTCCACCGATCGAGGGCGGAACGGTCGTAATCGTAAATGGCAGGATCACCGCGGTCGGAAGCGGTATCCCCATTCCTGCGGATGCACTGCGCATTGATGCGACTGGCAAGATCGTAACGCCGGGCTTCGTCAATTCGGCCACTGAATTGGGGGTAAAGGAAGTCGGCTTTGGTGCGGGTCCAACAGACGAATCCGCAAAGGGAAAGGACAACATCGCGGCGGCCTTCACGGTTTGGGATGGACTGAATCCCAACTCCGTGATGTTCGCGCCCGCGCGGAAAGAAGGAATTACGAGCTTCGTCGTGGTGCCGAACGGCGGCCTCGTATCAGGTCAGGCCGCTTTACTCGATGTCGTTCCCGGAACCACTTCCGACATGATGATAAAATCCCCGGTGGCGATGATCGCGGAAATCGGAGATCCTCGGGCCGCGGGCGTCAACTCGCGCGGCGAGCTCATCGTCAAATTGCGGGAGCTGCTGGAGGACACTCGATTCTTTCAGATCCACCGTGACGCTTTCGATCGCGCACAGACGCGGGACTTCGCGGCGAGCCGTCTGGATCTTCAGGCGATGATCCCCGTCATCGAGGGCAAGCTTCCGCTTGTTATAAATGTGGATCGTGCCGCTGACATCGATGCTGCACTGAGGCTCGCGCGGGAGTACAACCTCAAGCTCATAATCGGCGGTGGTGCCGAGGCCTGGATGATGGCCGATAAGCTGGCGGCTGCTCACATTCCGGTTCTGACTGGGGCCATGAACAACATTCCGTCAGGCTTCGCAACGCTCGGCCAGCGTCAGGAGAATGCGGGCCTGCTCAGGAAGGCCGGCGTTTCCGTCGCGTTGATTGGCAACGCCGGCGGCGGCGATGAGGAGGCCTTCAACGTGAGAAACCTGAAGCAGGAAGCGGGCAACGCCGTGACCTACGGAATGACCTGGGACGACGCGCTGCGTGCGGTGACGCTCACCCCTGCCGAAGTCTTCGGTGTCGCCGATCGAGTCGGCTCACTCCAGCCGGGTCGCGAGGGGAACGTCGTGGTGTGGAGCGGAGATCCATTCGAGTTCACAACGAGGGCGGAACACGTTTTCGTTCGCGGCCGCGAGTACAACGAGAAGACGCGCCAGGACATGCTGATGGAGCGCTACAGGAACCTGCCCGGCACCCACAACAATCCGCCGCGATAGGCGCCTTGAGATCAGGCGAAAGAAAAAGGCTCCCGCAAATCGCGGGAGCCTTTTTTCTTGCCGGGCGCGCGCTGGTCAGCTCGGAGCGCCCGGATATTCGTTGCTCGCACTGGACCCGGTTGCGCCGGTCGTTTCCGTTGACGATGCCCGTGAAGCCCCGGCTTGCTGGCGCCTCAGCTCGATCTCGGCCTCGAGGCGCCCCGCTTCGCCGTCGTGCGTCTCGAGGGTCGCGCTCAGACGATCGTACGTCGCGGCATCGAGATCTCTGCCGCTCTTCTTTGCGCGGAACACCGCATAACCCAGTGCCTGCGCGGCCTTGTCGGCGAGCTGGCGAGTGCGGAAGGC
The DNA here is from genome assembly GCA_038322455.1 of Gemmatimonadales bacterium. GTDB lineage: Bacteria > Gemmatimonadota > Gemmatimonadetes > Gemmatimonadales > Gemmatimonadaceae > UBA4720. The sequence continues at coordinate 10,315 of JBBQFZ010000033.1, forward strand.
CTCGAGCCGCGTCTTCCCGTCGTCAAAGGCGTCCTGCGCTACTTTGCCGGCGCGATCGAGCTCCTGTTTCAGTCTGTCGAGTAGTGGCGTCATGGTCTTCTCGCGAATGAGGTAACTGCAACTCAAACTTACGCAAAATTGCAGCCGCTGGTTTCGGCGTGGATGGACAACAAAAAAGCCCCCTTCGGGGCTTTCGTCGTATCAGGTCCGGCTACGCCGCGGTGGTCTCGGCGTCGGGATAGACGCTCACCTTGTAGCGGGTCTTGCTCTTGTGCTCGAATTTCACGACGCCGTCGATCAGCGAGTAGATCGTGAAGTCAGTGCCGAGGCCGACGTTGCGGCCCGGGTGCCACTTGGTGCCGCACTGGCGAACGATGATGTTCCCGGCCACGACCTTCTCGCCGCCGAACTTCTTCACGCCGCGGTACTGCGGATTGCTGTCGCGACCATTGCGCGATGAGCCTACGCCTTTCTTATGTGCCATTACTTCTCTCCCCCACTCTTCTTGCCGAAGGCGACATCGTTGATACGGACTTCGGTGAAGCCCTGCCGGTGGCCCTGCTTCTTCGCGTAGTTCTTCCGGCGCTTCATCTTGAAGACGACGATCTTGTCGCCCTTGCCGTGCTTGACGATCTCGCCGGTGACGTGCGCGCCTTTCACTCCAGGGGCGCCGACGTGCGTCTTGTCGCCGTCCGAGCCGAGGATGACGTCGTCGAAAGTGACCTTGGAGCCGGCGTCGCCGGCCAGAGTCGGAATTCTGATTGTCTTGCCGGCTTCGGCGCGGAACTGCTTGCCGCCGGTCCGAATGATTGCGTAAGTCATGAAGAGTGTTGCTGTTAGGTGGTATGGTACAGCTATCTAAGTTAGTCGCGAAGGTACCGCAGGTCAACCTTCGGCGGCTTTAAGCGATGGCGTACTGCTGCGTGACGTCCCGGCCCTGTGCCTTCACGACGAGCTTGAATTCGTCGGGCTTGAGCAACGGGTCATCGCGGAACTCGAGCGAGAAGTTGGCCGCCTTCTGGAGTTTCTGCGCCAGGTCGCGCTCCTGCTCCAGCACGTACATCGCAACGTCAGGATGCAGCTTGATCAGAAGGTTGTCGCGTCGCCCCTCCACCGCCATTCGCTTCACGGAGCGCTCCATCCGCCGAACGATCGTCTCCGGCGTTAGCACGCGTCCCGTCCCGCTGCACGTCGGGCAGGCTTCGGTCGATGACTGATAGTGACTCTGCCTGACCCGCTGGCGCGTCATCTCGATCAAGCCCAGGTCGCTCACGGCGAATGCCTTGGTGCGCGCACGGTCGCGCGACAGGTGCTGTCTCAGCTCCTGGAGCACACGATCGCGATTCGCCTTCGTTTCCATGTCGATGAAATCGCAGACGATGATTCCGCCCACGTCGCGGAGCCGGAGCTGGCGCGCCACCTCCTGCGCCGCTTCCATGTTCGTGCGCAACACTGTCTTTTCCGGATCCTTCTTGCCCGTGTATCGACCGGAGTTCACGTCGATGGATACGAGCGCCTCGGTGGGCTCGACGATCAGGTACCCACCAGATGGCAGGTCGCATCGGCGCTTGAAGATGTCCCTGATCTCCGACTCGATGCCGGAGTTGTCGAACAAGGGAACCTGGGATTCATGCAGCTTCACCCGAGCAATGAGATCGGGGGCAATGTCCTTGAGGTAGCCGACGATCTCGTTGTACACCTGCTTCGAATCGACCGAAAGGCTGTCGACCTTGTCGCTGAAAATGTCGCGCACGAGCCCGCGGGTTAGCCCACTCTCCCGGTTCACGAGCGACGGTGCTTTCTGGAAATGCATCTTCCGTTTGATCTTTTTCCACTGCGCCATGAGGCTGTTCAGCTCGCGCTGGAGCATCTCGGGCGTCACGTCTTCGCTGACCGTCCGGACGATCACTCCTCCCGACTTCTCGGGAAGAATCGCCTGGACCTGCTCCTTCAAGCGAGCGCGCTCGGCCGATGAGCCGATCTTGCGGCTGACGCCGACCTTCGACGAGTCGGGGATGTATACGAGGAAGCGGCCCGCGAGGGAGATCTGAGCGGTGACACGGGGACCCTTCGTGGAGATGGGCTCCTTGGAGATCTGAACCAGAATCTCCTGTCCACGCTTGAGACCCTCCTGAATTGGAGGCGCCTTGGCGCGTCGGCCGTTTCCGTGACTGACTGCGCCATTCTTCTTTTCGACGGGCTCTTCGGGCTCGTCTTCCTCTTCTTCGTCGTCGTCTTCGGCCTCATCGGCCGACTGACGCACGAGGTCCGACGCATGAAGGAAGGCGCTCTTTTCGGTGCCTATGTCGACGAAGGCGGCCTGGATGCCAGGGAGGACGGCATCGACGCGACCGAGATAAATGTCACCGACCATACGTCGGTTGTCTGGACGATCGACGAGGAGCTCGACGAGCTTCCCGTCCTCCAGGATCGCGATCCGCGTTTCGCGCGGAGCCGCGTTAATGAGGATTTCTCTTTTCATTGTCGCCGGCTCGCCCCAACACTCGGCGACTCGACGAGCAAAGTGGCGGACGGTCAAAAAAGTCCGCGCGGTCGTGTAACAGGGCCGCGTCTATGATTTTCAGATTACATCACCTTCGGCGCTCCCCCTTCCATGTGTCCGGGACCCGCGAGTCGCGCGGGTGCCCCCATGCATGGGGAGCCACAGTCAGTGTCCACAATCTACCGCCAAACCGAACGTTTCCGCAACGGCGACAACAACTTACGCGAGTTCAGCGAACGCGGTCGTGGCGCCGTCGGTCCCACCAGATATGTGACGGCTGGACTCAGACGCCGGTCACAGCCCTGCGGATCAGTTCAGCGCCGGACGCCCCGCTCATCGCGATCCAGGCGAGCCATGCGATCACGAGCAGGTAGGTCAGGCCTGCCTTCCATTCGCCGTGTTTCATGTACAGGTCGAGGCTGAAGCCGCCGTGGTCGGAATGGGTCGCCCTCCACGGCGTCGGTCGCGGCACGAACGCCGGAACGTTGGCGCTGTAGGTCTCGTAGGCCTCCGGAAATCGGCCGGCGATGTTTGCGCGTTCCCGTTGCATCGTCGGCGCGTAGATGAGAACGAAGAAGGCGACCACGACCAGCAGGAGCGCCCAATGGGCGGCGATCGCGAACCCTGCCGCAATCAGAAAGCTCCCGAAATAGAGCGGGTTTCTGGTATGGGCGTATGGTCCAGTGGTTGCGAGCCGCTCGTTCTTTGAGATGTGCCCCGAAGCCCACCCGCGGATAATCACTCCGATCAAGGCAATCGCGGCGCCTACCGCGAGAGTCAGCGGAGTGGGTGCGGCGAGGATCAGATACGCAATCCCGAACAGAAAACCGAGCGGCAGTCTAAGGCGCTTGGCCACCTCGGAATAGGTCAATCCGCCAGCTCCTTCAGCAGGTGTCGCGCAATGACCATGCGCTGAATCTCGGACGTGCCCTCGCCGATCTCACAGATCTTGGCGTCGCGGAACATCCGCTCCACCGGATACTCCTTCGTGTATCCGTAACCGCCGTGAATCTGGATGGCCTTGATCGTCGTCCGCATCGCGAGCTCGGAGCAAAACAGTTTGGCGATCGCCGCCTGCTTTCCGAACGGCTGCTTGTTCTGCGCGAGCCAGGCCGCGTGGAACATGAGGTGCTTGCCGGCCTCGATCTCGGTTGCCATGTCGGAAAGCTGAAACTGGATCCCCTGAAAGTTCGAGATCGGCTGCCCGAACTGCTTGCGCAGCGTCGAATAGCGAAGCGACTGCTCGAACGCGCCTTCAGCGATTCCCAGCGACAATGCGGCAATGCCGACCCGGCCCGAATCGAGAGTGCGCATGAAGTTGTTGAATCCTTCGCCCTCTTCCCCGAGCAGATTCTCGGCAGGCACCTCGACGTCCTCGAAAATCAGCTCCCGGGTATCCGACGCGCGCCATCCCAGCTTGTCTTCCTTTTTCCCTGCCCGAAATCCGCGCATCGCCGGAAGCGAATCGTCGTGCCCGATTCCGAGACCCGCGACCTTGTCGAGATCGCTCGCTTCCTTTGTCACGATGAAGGAGCTGATTCCCTTGGTCCCTTTACCGGGATCGGTCACGGCGGTAACGATGAAGATCTCGCCCACCCCGCCGTGGGTGATGAAGATCTTGCTGCCGTTCAGAATGTAGTTAGCCCCCTTGCGAACGGCTGTCGATCGCGTGCTGGCGGCGTCGCTTCCCGCACTTGGCTCAGTCAGCCCGAACCCACCCAGCACTTTCCCCGTGGCGAGCGGCGGCACGAAACGCTTCTTCTGGGCGGCAGTCCCGAAGTTCACGATCGGCGAAGTGCCGAGCGTCGTGTGGGCCGAGATGGTGATGGCGTGCGAGGCGTCCACCTTGGCCATCTCGTTGATCACGATCATGTAGCTGAGGAGATCGAGACCTGCTCCGCCCAGCTCTTCGGGCCACGGGATTCCGAGCAGGCCGAGCTCACCCATCTTCTTGACATTAGCCCATGGGAATTCGGCCTTCGCATCGAGCTCGGCGGCAACGGGAGCCACTTCGCTGCGCGCGAACTCCCTCACCATGTTGCGGACCGCGAGATGCTGTTCGGTAAAGTAGAGCGAGTCGTCCATAGGCTAGCGCGGTGCTACTTGCTCTCCGCGGCTGAAAAATTCTCGGGATACAGCGACACACGGACGAAGTTGCTCGTACGAAGATACAGCTGCGCGGCGTGCTGCAGATTCTCCGCCGTCAGCGATGTGATCAGCTTCTCGCCGTTGGGGATTTCTTCGAGTGACCAGCCGTTCTGATCGAACGTCGAGATCTGTGACAGCCAATATCCATTCTGCTTGATCGCTGTCTCGCGCGCTCGCAACCCGGCCTCTTTGACCTTGTTGAGGTATTCGGGCGTCGTGCCGAATCGCTTCACGCTGTCGATCTGCGCCAGGGCGGCAGCGGTGAGGTCATCCAGCCGCTCGGGCGCCGAGCCGAACCCGATCGAAAAACGATACGAAGGCTGGGGATCGCGCGTCGCGTTCGGGCTGACGCTTACGCCGTAGGTCCCACCCATATTTTCTCTCAGCGCCTCCCGCAGCTTGATGTCGAGAAGCTCCGCGAGGGCGCTCAAGTAGTAACGATTCTGCCTCGTGTATTCGAACGGTCCGGTGAAGATCAGCGCGGTCCGTGCCTTCGGCTCAGCGCCCTTCTTGACTACACGCGTTACGACTCCCGCGGGCGGGCGGACCCCCGTGTCGCGCCACGTCTCGTGCCTTCCGGTCGAAGGAAGTGAGCCGAGCCACTTTGCGACGAGAGGCTCGATCGAATCGGGGTTGAAGTTCCCCACGAAAACGAACGTGAAGCCACTGGCATCGGCAAAGCGATCCTTGTAGAAGGCAAATGATTTTGCAGGATCGATGCGATCGAGCATCGCCGCCGACACGGGTTGCTCACGCACCGAGTGCTGGGCGAGCGTAACCTGAAGCGTATCGCTGAACGCCGCTTCGGGGCTGGCGCTCCGATTCGCAAGAACGCCCTTGTAGCGCCCGAAGAAGGTGTTCACTTGAGAGGTGTCCAGGCGTGGCTGCGTGAAATAGAGGTACACAAGCTGGAGCATGGTCTCGACGTCGCGCTGGGACCCACTTCCCGAGATGCCTTCGCTCAATTCATCGATGTTGGGCGACACGCTGACCTGTTTGCCGGCGAGAAACTTCTGGAGGTCGACGACTGAAAAAGTGCCCACGCCGCTCGTCATCGGAATCAGGTCTGCCGCGCTCGCGGCGACAAAGTTCGCGTCGGACAGCAATGATGCGCCGCCCGGGCTGTAGGCATTGAAGTTGATCTGATCCGCGTTGAAGTCCGTTGGCTTGAGGAGGACCCGCACGCCGTTGGACAACTTCCATTCCGTGATGCCGACGCTCTTCGTCTGGCGCTCCGACACGACTTTTCCACCCGCCGGATCTGCGTCAACGAGTTTCGTCGATGGTGCGCTCTCAGCGTAGGCCGCGACATCCGCGCCCTTCGCGGCGTCGAATGCGAGCAGCAGCTCGCCCGCCGATGGGTTTACGATGCCTGGCTTGTCGGGCGACGTCGTTGCCAGCACGCGGTTTCGACTCGTCATCCACTCGCCCGCAAGGTTGTTCACTTCGCCAAGGGTAATGGTGGGAAGAAACTGTTTGATGGCGACGATGTCCCAATCGAGACTCGTCGAAGGCTCGGATTCGAGGAACGAGGAAACGTAGGACTGCGCGTAGACGTTCGAGTTGGTTTTCTCGCGCTCGGCATAAGCCTGCTCGATGCCCCGTTGAAAATCCTTCTTGGCTCGATCGAGCTCGGTCTCGAGAAAGCCGTAGCGTCGCACCCGCTCGCCTTCGCTGAGCAACGCGTTGAGGCCGCGCTGAATACCGTTGTCCGCGACTATCGCGGTGAGCGAAAAGGACTCGGCCGACCTAACGAGACCGCCCTGAGAGGCGTACGCGTTGATGAAAGGCGGGTTCGGCTTCTGGGTGATCTCCGAGAAACGGTCGTTGAACAGACTTCCGAACAGCTCCTCGACCAAGCGCTGTCGATACGTGCCGACGGTGGTGTTCGACCTTTTGGGCTCCTTGTACATCAGCCTGATGGTCGACCGCGTCGCCTCCTTGTCCGTGTTGATCGAGACGAGCGTGCTGTCGTGCGGCGGGACCGGAAAGGATGTGCGCGGACGCGGATCGGTCGCGCGGGGGATGGTAGCGAGGTAGCGCGTGATGAGGCCTTCGACCGTTTTCTTGTCGAAGTCGCCCACGGCCACGACCGCCATCAGATCCGGGCGATACCAGGTGTCGTAGAATCTTCGCAGCGTCTCCGGCTTGTAGGTTTGGAGGATCTTCAGCTCGCCGATGGGAAGCCGCTCTCCATATCTGGACCCGGTGAACAGGACCGGAAACCACTTGTTCTGCATTCGGTTCTCTGCGCCCTGCCCAAGGCGCCATTCCTCGATGACGACAGGGCGCTCCTTCGCGATCTGGGAGGGGTCGAACGCGAGGCTGTGCGCCCACTCGGAGAGAATCTGAAATCCCTTGTCCACGATCGCCGCGGTGTCGGTTGGGATGGTGAGCATGTACACGGTCTCGTCGAAGCTCGTGAAGGCGTTGATGTCGGGACCGTAACGCATTCCGGTTGATTCGAGATAGCTGGAGACCTGGTTGCCGGGAAATTTCTTCGTCCCCCTGAACGCCATGTGCTCGACCATGTGCGCGAGCCCACGCTGATCTTCGTCTTCGAGCACGGATCCAGCGTTCACCACCAGTCGCAGCTCGGCGCGTTTTTCCGGCTTGTGGTTCTCGCGGATGTAATAGCGCATGCCGTTGGAGAGCGTGCCGACGGTTACCGCGGGATCGTACGGAAGCGGGCTTCCCGGGACGCCGACGCTTTGCTGCTGCGCGGAGGCGAGGGATGCCACGGAAAGGCATGCGGCTGCGAAGGCCGCAATGGGGCGGAGCCGGGCGACGTGAGGCCGATCAATTCGCTTCATTGAATCGTGATAAAGGTTGCGGGCGCGCAGCGCTCTACGCGGCCTCGGTTTCATCCAGCGCGGCAATCGCAGCGAGGAAGCGCGCGCCATACCGCTCCAACTTCATCGGACCGACTCCGCGAACATCCTGGAGCGCACCGAGGGATCGGGGGCGCCGAACCGCCAGCTCAGCGAGAGTACGATCGGAGAATACAATATACGCGGGCACTTGTTCCTCGCGCGCGATGCGACTTCGAACCGTCTTGAGGCCCGCGAGAACTTTTTCCTCCGCCGGCCCGAGCGAGACATCATCCGAATCAGGACTCTGGGCCCTCTCTCGGGCAGGACGCTTGTCTCGGCGCCGGGCGGGCTTGTCATCGACCGCGCTCGCGACCGTGGAAATTCCGAGGCAGTTGTCGCAGCCAGCACACTTCGCGCGCGCCGCGGGATCGCCGAAGTAGCGAAGCACGAAGCCGCGGCGGCAGTCTTTCGTATATGCGTATTTCTGGACCGCCTGGAGCTTGGTGATCTCGGCGTTGCGACGCCGGTCCGTGAGTGCCCAATCGATCGCATACTTGCTGATTGGAGCGCTCTTGTCCGCCAGATAGAGACCGGCGCCAAGTCGCTCCCAGGTGAGGAATTGACGGTCTTGAAGGGACTCGAGAAGAGGAATGGATCGGACCGCCCCTCCGATACCAGGAGGCAATCCGTCGAGATCGACCACCGCGCCCGCCTTGAGTGCCGCGCCAACGCCACGCCATAGCGCGCGTAGCAAGCCGAGCTCGGCGTTCGCGACTCCGGTTAGCTCCCGCTTTATCCTTTCCGGCGTCGCGAGGAGACGCACATGAACACGCGCCTGTTCCCCGTTGCTGGATGCAAGCGCACGACTGCGTTCGAGAATCTTTATCGCGCCCTCGATCTCCCTCGTGCTGACCTTGTCCTTGACCGCGCGAACGAGATCTTCCGGCTGTGCACTCACAAACCCCTGCTTGTCCGAAATCTTTCTCAGCGCCTCGTAGACCTGCTCTACAATCGCTCTTTCAGGGTAGGAGCTTTTGATAAAGAATTCGTGGGTGAAACGGTCCGGAAAGGCGTGAAGCAGGAAGACGTCGGAATGGTTTCCGTCGCGGCCCGCCCGACCAGCTTCCTGATAGTAGGCCTCGAGCGTCCCCGGCATCGCGTAGTGGATCACCAACCGGACATTCGGTTTGTCGATCCCCATCCCGAACGCGTTCGTTGCCACGATGGCGCGGATTTTCTCCGACATGAAAGCATTCTGTACCTCGTGGCGTCGCGCGTCATCGAGGCCCGCGTGATAGCCAGCGGCGGAAATTCGCGCGCGTTCGAGCACAGTCGTCAGATGATCGACCGCTTTGCGCGTCGAGGCGTAGATGACCGCGAGACCTTCGTGCTTTCTCAGTATCGCGACGATCTGTTGTTCCTTCTCGGCATCGTTCCGCACCGGAATCACGAAGTAGGTGAGATTCGGGCGGTCGAAGCCCGTGATGATCGTCTCGGGATTCCGTAGCGCAAGCTCGCGAGCTATGTCGCGTCGCACATCAGGAGTCGCGGTCGCCGTGAGCGCGATCGTCGTCGGCGATCCCAGCGCCTCGTGCACGTTCTTGACGCGCAGGTAGCTTGGCCGGAAATCGTGTCCCCACTGGCTAATGCAGTGGGCCTCGTCAATTGCCAGGAGCGACACTCCGATTTTGCGGAGCCGATCCGCCGTCTTCCCGTAGTCGAAGCGCTCGGGCGCTACGTAGAGGAGTTTTATCTCGCCACGCTCCACGCGCGCGAGCCGGTCGGAAACCTGCGAGGACGACAGCGTGCTGTTGATGAACGTTGCCGGCAGTCCCTTGCCGACCAGCGCATCGACCTGATCCTTCATCAACGAGATGAGAGGAGACACCACAACCGTCAGCCCGGGCAGAAGCAGCGCCGGGACCTGGAAGCAAAGGGATTTCCCGCCGCCTGTAGGAAGTACGACGACCGTATCCCGGCCGGCCAGAATCGCGGAGACGGCGGCCTGCTGCCCTGGACGAAACTCTTCGTAGCCGAAGGCGGTTTTTAGGAGATCACGCGCGTCCTGAAGTGTCGGGCTCGCCATCAGATAAAAGTTAGCGCAGCAAGGCGGATCGATGTGGCAATGTGGCGCGCGCATAACTGTTGCGCCGCTGTAGCAGCAGCGGTGTGATCAGATCCCCGCGACGAGCTGCGCGTAGAGCGCGGGGTCGGCGTTGCCGCCGCTGATCACGCAGCACACGCGTTTCCCCTCGAACCGCTTTGGGTCGGCGAGGATCGCGCCGAGAGCCAGCGCACCGGTCGGCTCGGCCTTCAGGTTGGCAAGCGCGAAGAGAAGCCTGACTCCCTCCTTGATCTGCTCTTCCGACACCTCGATCACCCCGGCCAGGCCGTGATTGAGGATCTCCCAGTTGCTGTCGCCGAGGCGCAGCACGCGCGCCCCGTCGGCAATGGTTGACGACTCGCTGGCCTGCGACACGATACGCCCTGCCCTGAACGATTCGGCAGCATCATTCGCGAGCGTCGGCTCGGCAGCGAAGACCTCGGTGTGCATTCCAGATTTCTGCACCGCTTTTACCAACCCCGACGTCAGGCCGCCGCCGCCGATGGGCGCGACGATCGCATCCAGCTCCAGTCCAAGATCGAGCAGCTCTTTCGCAAGCCCGGCGTTTCCTTCGATGACGAGTGGGTCGTCGTACGGGCTCGCCACGTAGGCATCGGGAAACTCCCTGGCCAATTCGGCGACCCGCTCCATCCGGCTTTTCTTCTTCACGTCGACCAGGTCGGCGTCAGCGCCATATTCGCGGACGGCGTCCACCTTGATCCTGGTGGCGGTCGCCGGCATCACCACCGTACAGCGTTTTCCGAAGAGTGAACAAGCATACGCCATCGCCTGCCCGAAGTTTCCTGACGAGCCGGTGATTATGTGGGCGTGCTTCACCTGCGACGCGACGTTGAATGCCGCGCGGAACTTGAAGCTTCCGGTGTACTGGAGTGTCTCGCTGGCGAGCACCAGATCCAAGCCGAGCTTCCGTGCGAGCCGGGGCGCATCCACAATTGTCGTCGGGCGTGGCGGTGTGATCTGCCTGCGCGTCGCTAAGCCTTGCGCCGCAGTCACGAGTCCCGGCGCTGGTTCGGCTTGAAGAACCGAAGGATCAGTGCGACGAACAGGAAACCAATCCCCGCCCAGCGAAGTGCGCTGTTGTCGGCACGGATGCCCCAGCCAAGCAGAATCGCGGCGACGAGCATCAACGCGAGCTTGGCGGTCACGAATGGGCTCATTGCTCCTTCTTGCGATTGGCAAATCGCTTGATACCCTCGCGAAAGTCGCCTGTCGCGCGCGCATCCGCATTGGCCACAATCCCGGCCGACATTCCGTCGAGAAATCCCATGTTGTCCAGCTTGTAGAACAGCGCTTTGGTCGAAGCCATCGCGGTCGTTGGCTGTTTCGCGAGCTGCTCCAAAACGGCTTTGCAGAGCGGCTCAAACTCGGTCGGCGCGAATACACGCGACACCAGCCCGATTTGCCTCGCTTCGTCGGCAGACAGAATTCGACCGGTGCTCACCAGATCGAAGGCGTGCTTCTCGCCAACTGACCGGCGCAGCATGGTCATCACCATGGCGGGGACGAATCCGACGGTCACCTCTGGATATGCGAAGCGCGCGTCTTCTTGAGCCAACACGATGTCGCACGCGGTGGCGAGTCCTGCTCCGCCTCCATATGCGCGTCCCCTAACCAGCGCAACGACGGGCTTTTCCATCCGCCGAATGGTGTGGAACACGTGTCCGAGCGCTTTCGCGTCGTCGAGGTGCTCCTGTCGCGGCGCGTCGAGCATCTTCTCGAGTGCGCCGAGGTCAGCTCCGGTGCAGAAATCGGAGCCCTCGGCAGTGATCGCGACGACGTTCACTGGGGATTCGCTCAGCGCGAAGAGGGCTTGAGCGAGCTCGTCCGCCGTCTGGCGATCCAGCGCGTTCTTTTTATCGGGTCGTGCGAGCGTAATCCATCCGATCGCACCCTCCGCGCTCATCCGAATGTTGTTCATGGCGCCTTCGGCAGGCCGAGCCGCTTTGCAATTGTGTCCGGCACGTCGACGACCATGCGTAGCAGCGCGGTAGAGTAGACCTTGCCCTGAGCGTCGGTCTTGAGCGAGAGCGTGCCGCCACCGTCGAGCGCGCCGTGCAAAAGAAAGTTGAGCGCGCCCAGGTTCGGCAGCTCGAAGCGCTCGACGCTGCCTTCGATCATGCCGCGAAAGTGTTCCGCGACTCTGCTCTGCGTGACGAACTGGTCCAGCACCGAATACCACCGGGGCTCCAGCGCAATGACGCCGACGTTGGCGGTGTCGCCCTTGTCGCCCGAGCGCGCGTGCGCGATGTCCAGGAGCCGGACTTTCATGCGAGGATGTCCACTTTGGGTTTCACGACCGATTTGTCCACCAGCGCCGGCCAGTAGGCGACGATCTCTTCGACCTTGGGCCTGCCGACGGCAAAGCCCGTGACGCTCGGCGGACCGTTGAGCACAAGCGGTGC
>JBBQFZ010000034.1:0-22106 GCA_038322455.1 Gemmatimonadales bacterium
GGGCGAGATTCTCGAGCTGAAGAACACCATCAACATCATGGTGGACCAGCTCAGCTCATTCGCATCGGAAGTCACACGCGTTGCGCGCGAAGTCGGAACGGAAGGACTGTTGGGCGGCCAGGCAGAGGTGCCCGGCGTCGGCGGAACGTGGAAGGATCTTACCGACAACGTGAACACCCTCGCGGGAAATCTCACCAGTCAGGTGAGAAACATTGCCGCGGTCACGACCGCCGTCGCGAAGGGAGACCTCTCGCAGAAGATCACCGTCGAGGTAAAGGGCGAGACCGCGCAGCTCAAGGACACCATCAACACGATGGTCGATCAGCTCAGCACGTTCGCCTCTGAAGTGACGCGTGTCGCGCGCGAAGTGGGAACGGAAGGGCGGCTGGGTGGACAGGCCGATGTTCCGGGAGTCGGTGGAACGTGGAAGGATCTGACCGACAACGTGAACGCCATGGCCTCGAGCCTCACCGGCCAGATCCGAAACATCGCCGACGTCACGACCGCGGTCGCGAAGGGTGATCTCTCCAGAAAGATCACCGCGGAAGCGAAGGGCGAGATTCTCGAGCTGAAGGACACGATCAACATCATGGTGGAACAGCTCAGCTCGTTTGCATCGGAAGTGACCCGCGTTGCCAAGGAAGTCGGTACGGAAGGAAAGCTCGGTGGGCAGGCCGAAGTGCCCGGCGTCGGTGGTACGTGGAAGGACTTGACCGACAATGTGAACTTCATGGCGTCTAATCTGACTGGCCAGGTGAGAAACATCGCCGACGTCACTACGGCCGTCGCCAAGGGAGATCTGAACAGAAAGATCACAGCCGAGGCGAAGGGCGAAATTCTCGAGCTGAAGAACACGATCAACATCATGGTCGATCAGCTCAGCGCGTTTGCCGCTGAAGTCACGCGCGTTGCGCGCGAAGTAGGAACCGAAGGTAAACTCGGCGGACAGGCAAACGTGCCCGGCGTCGCCGGTACGTGGAAGGATCTGACGGACAACGTGAATACGCTGGCTGGAAACCTTACGGGCCAGGTGAGAAACATCGCCGCGGTGACGACAGCAGTCGCGCGAGGCGATCTGTCGCAGAAGATCACCGTCGAAGCCAAGGGCGAGACGGCGGAGCTGAAGGACACGATCAATACCATGGTCGATCAGCTCAGCTCGTTCGCGTCGGAAGTAACACGCGTCGCCAAGGAAGTGGGAACCGAAGGAAAACTGGGCGGACAGGCAGAAGTGCCGGGCGTCGGCGGAACGTGGAAAAACCTCACGGACAACGTGAACGCCATGGCGTCCAACCTCACCGGCCAGATTCGAAACATTGCCGATGTGACGACGGCCGTCGCGAAGGGAGACCTGTCGAAGAAGATCACCGTCGACGTAAAGGGAGAGATCCTCGAGCTCAAGCAGACGATCAACACCATGGTCGACAGCTTGAGCGTGTTCGCGGGCGAAGTCACGCGCGTAGCACGCGAAGTGGGAACCGAAGGACGTCTGGGCGGTCAGGCCAATGTGCCGGGCGTCGCAGGCACGTGGAAGGACCTCACCGACAACGTGAACTTCATGGCGTCGAACCTCACTGGTCAGGTGAGAAACATCGCCGACGTCACGACCGCTGTCGCGAAGGGAGACCTTTCGCGGAAAATGACGGTTGACGTGAAGGGCGAGATCCTCGAGCTGAAGAACACGATCAACACCATGGTCGATCAGCTGAGCGGATTCTCATCCGAGGTTACGCGCGTGGCGCGTGAAGTCGGAACCGAAGGAAGGCTTGGGGGACAGGCGAACGTGCCGGGCGTAGCAGGTACCTGGAAGGACCTCACCGACAACGTGAATACTCTGGCCGGAAATCTTACGAGCCAGATCAGAAACATCGCCCTCGTCACGACGGCCGTTGCGAAGGGAGATCTCTCGCAGAAAATCACCGTAGAAGTGCGCGGCGAAATCCTCGAGCTGAAGAACACCGTCAACGCCATGGTGGACTCGCTGCGAGTGTTCGCCGACGAAGTGACGCGTGTCGCGAAGGAGGTAGGTACGGAAGGAAAGCTTGGCGGCCAGGCGGAAGTGCCGGGGGCAGCCGGAACGTGGAGAGCGCTCACCGACAACGTGAACGCGATGGCAAACAGCCTCACGGTGCAGGTGCGGGCAATCGCTGACGTGGCGACGGCGGTGACGCGCGGTGACTTGAGCAGGCAGATCGCGGTCGAGGCGCAGGGAGAGCTCGACGAGCTCAAGAACAACCTGAACCAGATGATCGCGAACCTGAAGACAACCACGGAGAAAAACACCGAGCAGGACTGGCTGAAGACCAACCTCGCCAAGTTCTCCCGGATGATGCAGGGACAGAAGGATCTGCAGGCGGTCTCGAAGCTCATAATGTCCGAGCTCACTCCGCTGGTGTCGGCTCACCACGGCGCGTTCTACATCATGGAGGACGAGGCCAATGTGCCCGTGCTCAAGCTCATTGCGAGCTACGCGTACAAGGAGCGCAAGCACGTCGGCAATCGGTTCTATATGGGTGAAGGACTGGTCGGCCAGGCGGCGCTGGAGAAGAAGCCAATCCTGCTGACGAATGTCCCCGACGATTACATCCGCATCACGTCGGGGCTTGGCGAGGCCCCGCCGCGCAATGTCCTCGTGCTGCCGGTGCTGTTCGAGGGTGAAGTAAAGGCTGTGATCGAGCTCGCTTCGTTCCTGCCGTTCAGCCAGATCCACCAGCTCTTCCTCGATCAGTTCGCGGAGAGCGTCGGCGTCGTGATCAACATGATCTCGGCCAACATGAGAACCGCGGAGCTGCTCGAGCAGTCGCAGAGCCTCACTTTGGAATTGCAATCACAGTCCGAGGAGCTGCGCAAGCAGCAGGAAGAGCTCAAGAGATCCAACTCGGAGCTCGAGGCGCAGGCAACTACGCTTCGCACCTCGGAGGAGCTGCTCAAGGATCAGCAGGAAGAGCTGCAGCAGGTCAACGAGGAGCTCGAGGAGAAAGCGTCTCTGCTCGCCGAGCAGAACCGGAAGGTCGAATCGAAGAACGAGGAAGTGGAAGCGGCAAGGCTCGCCCTCGAGGAAAAGGCGGAGCAGCTGGCACTGAGCTCCAAGTACAAGTCGGAGTTCCTCGCCAACATGTCGCACGAGCTGCGGACGCCGTTGAACAGCCTCCTCATCCTGGCGCGGCTCCTCAGCGAGAACAAGGATGGAAACCTCTCGGCCAAGCAGGTGGAATTCGCGCAAACGATTCTCACCTCCGGCAGCGACTTGCTCAATCTCATCAACGACGTGCTCGACCTGTCGAAGGTGGAAGCCGGCAAGATGGATGTGAACTCGACGGAGGTTCAGCTCTCGGAAGTGAAGGAGTTCGTCGAGCGCAGCTTCGATGCGCTGGCCGAGCAGAAGGGACTGGCCTTCAACGTGGAAGTGAATCCCGATCTTCCGTCTACGGTCTTCACCGATGGGGGCCGGCTGCAGCAGGTTCTCAAGAACATGTTGTCGAACGCCTTCAAGTTCACGCAGGAAGGAAGTGTCACGCTGCTGATTCGCCGCGCCAAGGAAGGACGTCGCTTCCAGAACCCGGTGCTGCTGAATTCCCCCGACGTGGTGGCGTTCTCGGTTACGGATACCGGAATCGGGATTCCAAAGGACAAGCAGCGCCTGATCTTCGAGGCGTTCCAGCAGGCCGATGGGACGACGAGTCGGAAGTACGGTGGCACGGGACTCGGGCTCTCCATCAGCCGTGAGATCGCCCGTCTGTTGGGCGGCGAGATCAGGGTCGAGAGCACCGAAGGCAAGGGGAGCACGTTTACGCTCTTCCTCCCGGCGCGCTACATCCCGCGCAAGGACGAGGTCGATCGCGATCGCATCGATTCGACAGAATTCGTGTCGCCCGCTCGCCAGCAGCAACGAAGCGGACCGCGCGCAACCTCTCAGGCGCAAAGAGAAAGCATTGGCCGCCGGCCGCAGCGTCGGCAGCCCACGGGTGACGCCCTGCAATATCGTCCCGAGCGGCGTGCCCTTCCGCAGACTGCGATCCCCGACGACAGGGAGCAGGTCGAGGAAGGCGACCGTACAGTGCTGGTGATCGAGAACGATCAGAATTTCGCAAAGGTTCTGCTCGACATGGCGCGCGACAAGGGCTACAAGGGAATCGTCGAGCTGGATGGTGAAGCCGGCCTGATGGCCGCCCGCGAGTTCCGCCCCGATGCGATAACACTCGACATCGACATGCCCGGTATGGATGGATTCGAAGTGCTCGACCGTCTCAAGCGCGATCCGGAAACGAGGCACGTTCCGGTGCACATCATCTCGGGTGTCGAAGAGAAGCGCGAGGGTCTGAATGCGGGGGCAATCGCGTTCCTCGCGAAGCCAGTGAGCAAGGAAGCGCTCGACTCGGCGTTCGCGAAGATCTCTGCCTTCCTCGAGACGAATCCCAAGTCACTGCTCGTTGTCGAGGACAACGAGATCCAGCGCCAGAGCATCGTCGAGCTCATCGCGCACGACGACGTGGACATCACCGCCGTCGGCTCGGCGGAGGAAGCGCGCAACAAGCTCCAGGAGAAGCACTTCGACTGCATGGTGCTCGACCTGGGACTCAAGAGCGACGGCATGAGCGGATTCGATCTTCTCGAGAAAGTAAAATCGGATCCGGACAATCGCGATCTTCCGGTGATCATCTACACCGGCAGGGATCTCAGTGCGGAAGAGGAGACCAGGATCAAGAAGTACGCGGAAACGATCATCCTGAAGGACGTAAAATCTCCGGAGCGTCTGCTCGACGAGACCGCGCTCTTCCTGCACCGCGTGGAGGCCAAGCTGCCGGAGCAGAAGCGGAAGATGCTCGAGCATCTCCACGACGCGGACTCGGTCGTCTCCGGCAAGAACGTGCTCGTGGTGGACGACGACGTCCGCAACATCTTCTCCCTGACGAGCATGCTGGAAGATCACGGCATGATCGTCCGCTTCGCCGAGAACGGCAAGCAGGCGATCGACCAGCTGAAGAAGGACCCGAACGTCGACGCCGTGCTCATGGACATCATGATGCCCGAGATGGACGGGTACGAGACTACGAAGGCGATTCGAGCCATGGATCAGTTCAAGACGCTTCCCATAATCGCGCTCACCGCCAAGGCAATGAAGGGCGACCGTGAGAAATGCATTGCCGCCGGCGCTTCGGACTACATCACGAAGCCGGTGGATACCGACCAGCTCCTCTCTCTGTTACGCGTGTGGCTGTACCGGTAGCCCCAGCGCCTATCTCCCCCGTGGAGACCGACCGGCAGTCGTTCAAGCCCGATCTCGAGCGAATCGAGATCGAGCTGCTGCTGGAAGGGGTATTCCGCCACTACGGATTTGATTTCCGCGCCTATGCCTATGCCTCGATCCGCCGGCGGTTGTGGAAGCGGATCGAAGAAGAGGGGCTCTCGAGCGTGAGCGCACTACAGGAGCGCGTGCTGCACGAGCCGCCGATGATGGAGAAGCTGCTGCTCGACCTCTCCATCAACGTGACCGCGATGTACCGCGATCCCGGATTCTACCAGACCTTTCGCGAGCACGTGGTGCCGCTGCTCCGCACCTATCCGTTCATCCGCATCTGGCACGCGGGCTGCTCGACGGGCGAAGAGGTGTACTCGATGGCCATCCTGCTGCGCGAGGAAGGCCTCTATGATCGCGCGCGGATCTACGCGACCGACATCAACGAGGTCGTGCTGCAGCGGGCGAAGGGGGGGATCTTCCCGCTGGAGCGCATGCAGGAATACACCGAAAACTACATGCGGGCGGGCGGAAAGCGATCGTTCTCCGAGTACTACACCGCCAAGTACGGTGGAGCGCTATTCGATCAGTCGCTCACGAAGAACGTCGTGTTCTCGCAGCACAATCTCGTGACCGACCGGTCGTTCAGCGAGTTCAACGTGATTCTCTGCCGGAACGTGCTGATCTACTTCGACAAGACGCTCCAGGCCAAGGTGCACGGGCTGTTCTACGACAGCCTCTCGATGTTCGGGGTGCTGGCATTGGGCAGCAAGGAAACCCTCCGTCTGATGTCGCATGAGGACTGCTATCAGCAGATCGCGCCGCCGGAAAAGATTTTTCGGAAGGTGCGATAGTGCCGTACTCCATCGTGGTGGTCGGAACTTCCTGGGGCGGTCTCGCCGCATTGTCGACGCTGCTCCACGGCTTGCCGGGGGATTTCAATCTTCCAATCGTCGTGGTGCAGCATCGCGGCAAGGATTCCGAGCGCCTGCTGACCGAGCTGCTGCAGGACACGACCGAGCTCATGGTTTGCGAGATCGAGGACAAGGAGGCGCTGACGCCTGGCACTGTGCACCTCGCCCCCTCGAACTATCACGTGCTGGTCGAGGAAGGATATCTGTCGTTGAACACCGATGACCTGGTGCGATTCAGCCGGCCATCCATCGATGTGATGTTCACGTCTGCCGCTGACGCCTACGGCGCCCGTGCGATAGGAATTGTGCTCACCGGCGCCAACGAGGACGGAGCCCGCGGGCTTGCCCATATTGCAAAACGCGGGGGCATGGCTCTGGTGCAGGATCCCAAGACGGCCGAGATTCCGATCATGCCGCTGGCTGCCATCAAGGCGGTGCCAGGCGCCCAGAAGCTTCCGCTCGATGCCATCGCCCCGAAGCTTGTCGAGGTGAGTCAGGAGCGATCGAAGGTCGGCGCAAGGAAGGTGGTATGAGCGACGAACAAGTCAAACTTCTCCTCGTGGACGACCGTCCCGAGAATCTGCTTGCGCTCGAGGCGATTCTCGAGTCGCTCGGCCAGTGTCTCGTTCGCGCCACCTCGGGCCCGGAAGCGCTCAAGCACGTTCTCGGCGACGAGTTCGCGGCGATTCTTCTCGACGTGCAGATGCCCGGCATGAACGGCTTCGAGGTCGCGGAAATCATCAAGTCGCGCGAGAGGTCGCGCACGATCCCCATCATCTTTCTGAGCGCCATCAATAAGGAAGACGCGTACGTGTTCAAGGGATATTCGATGGGCGCCGTGGACTACGTGTTCAAGCCCTTCAATCCCGACGTGCTCCGCTCGAAGGTCGCTGTGTTCGTGGATCTGTATCTCAAGCAGCGCGAGATTCAACGGCAGTCCGACCAGCTGCGAGAGGGCCAGAAGCGCGAGCTGGAGCTCGAACATCGTACGTCGATGCTGGAGGCGGAGGCGCGGTCCGCGGCCAAGCTGTCGGAGATGAATGAGGAGCTGCATCGCCGTCAGCTGGCGCTCGAGCAGGCAATGGGCGCGAGGAACCGGTTCTACGCATCGATGAGCCACGAGCTGCGGACGCCTATCAATGCCGTCATCGGCTACAGCACGCTCATGCTGGACAACATTTACGGTCCGCTAAACGCGAAACAGAAGGAAGGATTGCAGCGCAGCCTGAGGGCGGCCCGGCATCTCCTCGAGCTCGTGAACGATGTGCTGGATCTGTCGAAGATCGAGGCGGGCAAGATCGAGCTGTCGCTGCAGCCGGTGATGTTCCCGTCGTTGGTCGAGGACCTCTTCGTGACCGTGCGTCCTCTCGCCGACGAATACGGGTCCAGCCTCACACTCGAGATGGAGACGGAGCCATTCAACGTGATCAGCGATCCGCGGCGCGTGCGGCAGATTTTGCTGAACCTGCTGTCGAATGCGATCAAGTTCGGAGAGGGCAAGCCGATTCAGGTTGTGTGCAAACGAACCGAGGACAAAGGTGTACAGCTGGAGGTAGTGGATCACGGTGTCGGGATCGCAAAGGACGACATCTCGCGCATCTTCGAGGAGTTCGTGCAGGTGTCGGAATCGAAGCAGCCGGGCACCGGTTTGGGGCTCCCTATCTCGAGGCGCCTGGCTCAACTCCTTGATGGGTCCTTGACCGTGCATTCCATGCCCGGGGAGGGCAGCGCCTTCCGTCTCATCCTACCGGCCTCTCTGGGGGACGATGCGGCGGTTGTGCCCGTGTTATCCGCTGCTACGGCGGCCTAAAGCCACCCTGTGGATGGCATAGACCCTGCCCGTAATAGACGTACCGTCGCGCTGAGCGGTGGTAATACTGGAGGCTTTAAATGTTCAAAAAGCTACTAATACTCCCGGCCGCGGCTCTCGCGTTCGCCTGCTCCAAGGCTGATAACCAGACTGCTGCCGACAGTGCGCTGAATTCCGATCTTTCCACGGCGGCAGCGAGCCAGCCGTACACGCCGCTCGACAGCGTCACGGCGGCTGAGCGGAACGGAACGGCAACTGGCGCGACGGCGTTGCGGAGCAATTCGACGGCGCCCCGCACGGTGTATCGTGCACCAGTGCGTCGCACGACGAGCACGCGCAGCAGCAGCGGCAGCTCGTCGGCATCAGCACCGGTCTACAGCGCTCCGGCGCCGGCCCAGGTGGTTGTGAAGCACACCAAGCGTGACGCCGCCATTGGCGCGGGCGCTGGTGCTGTAATCGGCGCGGTCACCAGCAGGAACAAGGTGAAGGGCGCGATCATCGGTGGCGCAGCCGGAGCAATTCTCGGCGGCGTGATCGGCAACAACGTCGACAAGACCAAGAGGTAAGAGCCGCCCGCTCGAGCTTCTGGGGTGCTCCGCACTGGCAACGGTGCGGAGCGCTTTTTTTTGGCAGTTCCCGGGCCGGCTTGTGTTCTGCGCGCCCGCCTCTTACGATGAACAGCGATGAGTGTAGAACCCGGAAAAACGGCGCCTGAGTCAGGCACCGAACATCTTCGCGCGCTATGCATCGCGCGGCACTTCTTTCTGAGCGAGCACATCGCACGCTATTTCGCGGGCATGGGGATCGCCACGACGGAAGCGGTTGGGCTGGAATCGGCGCTGGCGATCGCGGGCAGCACGCGTCCCGACGTGGTGATCTGCGATTACGATCTGCTCGCTACGATGTCCCTCGAGAAGTGGGAGCACGACGACCTGCTCTCGACCATACCGGTGATCGCGATCAGTCTTACCCGCCGCGCGGAGGAGCTGCAGCTGCTCGATATCAATGGCATTGCTGGCTTCCTCTATCTGCCCACCCTCGAGGCCGGATCTGCCCTCAGAATTGTGCGCGCGGCAGCGGCTCGAACCAAGTACACGCTCCCCCTGAATGCAGCGCCAAGGATAGTAGAGCGCAGTTAAATTTAGAGGTATGAGCTCCGACCCCATCACGGGCGCATTCAACGACGGATACATAACCGAGGCGTACGAGGCCTACCGGCGCGATCCAGCATCGGTGGACGAATCGTGGCGCCAGTTTTTCCGATTCGCCGAGAGCTTGAGCGGCACCGCGGTCCCCGCTCCGGCCGGCGAGTCGGCGTCGTCCGGTCCAGTCGACGCTCAGCTGCTCAGAAAAGTCGCAGCCGCCGCCAAGCTCGTCGACGCCATCCGCAATTTTGGCCATCTCGCGGTGCCCCTCGATCCGCTCGGCACTTTACCGGGAGGAACGCCGGAGCTCACGCCCGAATTTCACGGCCTGAACGAGGATGACCTCAAGCGGATTCCGGGTGACGCGCTCGACATGGAGGGCGGAACCGCCGCGGACGTAGTCGCGAAGCTGCGCGACTTTTATTCGTCACGGATCGGCTTCGAGATCGCGCACCTCGGCAATGTCGAGGAGCGGGAATGGCTGCGCGAGATCATCGAGAGTGGGCGGCTGAACGAACCGCTCAGCGACGAGGAGAAACGTGCCGTTCTGCAGCGTCTAACGGAAGTCGACGGACTCGAGCGCTTTCTGGGACGCGCGTATCAGGGATACAAGCGGTTCTCGATCGAAGGAAGCGACATCCTCGTCCCGATGCTCGACGTCGCGATCGAGGCGGCGGCGAGACATGGCACGCGCGAGGTTGATCTCGCCATGGCGCATCGCGGCCGCATCAACGTGCTCGCGCACACGCTCGGCAAGCCGTACGCGACGATCTTCGAGGAGTTCGAGGGGAAGCACGCGGCGACCAACGCCGTGAGCGAGACCGGGGACGTCAAATACCATCTCGGTGCACACGGTACGCGGAAGACGCCGAGTGGCAGCCAGGTGGACGTCGTGCTGATTCCGAACCCGAGCCATCTCGAGGTCGTGAATCCCGTTCTCGAGGGGGTGGCGCGGGCGCGGCAGGTTCTGGCCGGCGGCGGAGTGCGGAACGAATCCCTGGTGCTTCCAATCTGCGTCCACGGCGATGCCGCGTTTCCGGGCGAGGGCGTGGTGCCCGAGACCTTCAACCTCTCGGGGCTGAAGGGTTTCCGCACGGGCGGAACGCTGCACATCATCGTGAACAACCAGGTTGGATTCACTACCGATCCGATCGACGCGCGATCCACGCATTACGCGAGCGATCTCGCGAAGGGGTTCGAGGTACCGATCATCCATGTGAATGGAGACGACGCGGAGTCGTGCCTGCACGCGGTGGAGCTCGGCATCGAGTACCGCGCGAAGTTCGGCAAGGATTTTCTGATTGACGTGGTGGGATACCGGCGTCACGGCCACAACGAGACCGACGAGCCTTCGTTTACCCAGCCGGAGCTGTACAAGAAAGTGCGGGCCCACCCATCACCTCGTGAGGTGTGGGGTAATCGTCTCGTCGCCGAGGGGGTCGTCAGCGACGAAGAAGTGAAGAAGCTCGACGCGGAGGCTGCGGCGAACTTCGATCGCATCCAGACGGCCATGAAGGCCGGGGAGATCCACCCGCCCGAGCACCGCGCGCCGAAGGAAGGCGAGGCAAATTTGTCAGGCGCCGATCAAGACACCTGGGTCGATGCGACGCGGCTGCGCGAGCTCAACGATCGGATGCTCAAGTGGCCTTCGACGCTCAAGGTCAATCCGCGCCTCGCCAAGACGCTCGCTCGTCGCGCTGAAGCGATGGGTGACGCCGGCGGGATCGACTGGGGTCACGCGGAAGCGCTCGCGTTCGCGTCGTTGCTCACCGACGGCCTGTCGGTTCGCATCACCGGCCAGGATGTGGAGCGGGCGACGTTCTCGCATCGTCAGGCGGTTCTTCACGACGCGGACTCGGGCGAGGTGTACGTCCCGCTCGAGCACGTCGCGGAGGGAGAGAATCACGGACGCTTCGAGATCTACAACAGTCCGCTCTCGGAAACGGCGGTGCTCGGATTCGAATACGGCTACAGCACGGCCGCGGAAGACACGCTGGTGCTCTGGGAAGCGCAGTACGGGGATTTCGTGAACGTCGCGCAGCCGATCATAGATCAGTTCATCTCGGCGGATCGCGTGAAGTGGGGCCAGGACTCGGCGATCGTACTGCTGCTTCCGCACGGTTACGAGGGTCAGGGACCGGAACATTCCAGCGCGCGACTCGAGCGGTTTCTCCAGCTTTGCGCCGAGCAGAATCAGCGGGTGGCGTATCCCTCGACGCCGGCCCAGTACTTCCACGTTCTGCGTCGACAGGCGGCGTTGACCGAGCGGAGGCCGCTCATTCTAATGCAGCCGAAGGGATTGCTGCGACTGCCTGAAGCGGCGTCGAAGCTCAGCGACCTCGCTTCCGGGAGTTTCCAGCGCGTGATCGACGATCCCGTTGCGTCGCAGAAGCGCGACGCTGTAACCCGGCTGGTATTCTGCACGGGACGCATCTACTACGATCTGGCGACCAAGCGAGCGCCGCATGTGGCGCTCGTGAGAATCGAAGAGCTGTATCCGTGGGCCGGGAATCAGATCGCGCAGATTGTGGACTTGTATCCGGCGATCGAGGAAGTGGTCTGGGCCCAGGAGGAGCCGAAGAATCAGGGTGCGTGGTCATACGCCGCTCCGCGTCTTCGGATGTCGACGGGCAACGCGCTGCCGACCCGATACGTGGGCCGTCCTGATCGCGCGAGCCCGGCTGAAGGCTACGCTGAATCACACAAGAAGGAGCAGGAGCGCATCATCGCCGAGGTGAACGCGCCGGCGCAGCAGGCTTCGGGAGCAAAACGTCGCGGCATGGCGCTGAAATCCTGAGCGCTTTCCAGGTATGACAGTGCGAAGAACTTTCCTCATCGTCGCCATGGCTGCGGCTGGACTATTGTCGCGTTCGGTTGCGGCCCAGGCAACGTTCAACACCGATCCTCCTACCGCCGATCTGGTACTGCCGTACACCGGTCCGGCAACGATGCGGGTGTTGTGGATCGCCGCGCACCCCGACGATGAGGATACCAACCTGATCGCGTGGCTCGCGCGCGGACGGAACGTGAATACCGCGTATATGTCGCTGACGCGAGGCGACGGCGGACAGAATCTCATCGGCAATGAGCTGGGGGAAGCGCTCGGTGTCATTCGCACGGAAGAATTGCTCGCGGCCAGGCGCATCGATGGCGCCCACCAGTTCTTCGGGCGCGGGTATGACTTCGGGTTCTCGAAGACGGCGGACGAAACCCGGAAACACTGGCCGCAGGATTCGCTGCTGCACGATGTGATAACCGTCATCCGCGCGTTTCGGCCCCAGATAGTCATCACGACATTCTCGGGCACGCCGCGCGACGGGCACGGTCAGCACCAGATCTCGGCGATAGTGGCGCGCGACGCATACAATTTCGCGGGCGATACGATTCGCTTTCCGGTGGGCGAATTCGGAGCACCCTGGAGGCCGCTCAAGTTCTATCGTCTCGCGCGGTTCTCGCCTCAGGATCGGACGCTGTCGATCAATGTCGGGGAATACAATCCGTATCTCGGACTCTCGTATCAGGAGATAGCGGCGGACAGTCGTTCGCAACACAAGTCACAGGGCGAGGGGACGCTGAGACGGAAGGGCGTGGTGTGGGATTATCTCATGCGTGAAGATTCACGCGTATCAGCCCCGCCGGCCAAGGAAGAGACATCGATCTTCGCGGGCCTCGACACTGTTGACAAATACATCGTGCGCGATGGACGTACGACTCCGCCCGAGAATCCATTTCCGATCGAGCTGGAGGCAGTAGCCGACAGGCAGGCGGTTGCGCTCGGGGATTCGGCGAAAATCAGTCTCGCGATCTACAATCGAGGGGGAGCGCCGATTCGGATTCCGACCGTTAGAGTCGATGGACAAATGCGGACGGTGCTTCCTGATTCCGCTTATAGATGGACTCAGTGGTACGTCGGCCGGGAAATATCGCAGCCGTGGTGGCTCGCGACACCAAGGAACGGTGACTTGTTCACACCAAAAGTCACGGGCGTTTCCGAGGACGAGATGGAGGTACGTCGCGGCGCGCACGTTGAAGTGGTCTCGAGTGAAATCGGGCGCCATGAGCTCAGCGCGCCGATCGTCTTCCACTATGTCGACCGGGTGCGCGGCGATGTTCAGCGGCCCTTAATCGTCGCGCCGGGAGTGTCGATCAATCTTGATCAGGCCGTGACCATGGCGCGCGCGAACGGGCCGTTCAACCAACTGCTCAAGACGACACTTCGCTCGGCGCTCGGAGACTCTACGCCAGTGACGGTGACGCTCGTGCTGCCGCGAGGTCTTTCCGCGGACTCGCTGTCGAGGACGGTCGTGATGGCGCCCGGAGCAACGCGCACGCTCATATTCAACGTCAGGGGCACTCTTGCTCGCGGAACGCATGTGATCACCGCGACGGCGTCCGCGCGCGGCAACTCATATAAATCGGGATATGTCCCGATCGAATACCCACACATAAATCCGCAGCGGATATATCGACCGGCCAGGCTCGCCATCAACGCGGCCGACGTCGTGCTGCCGGCGAAGCTGAACGTCGCCTACATACCCGGCGTCGGTGACAACGTCGCCCCGGTGTTGCAACAGCTCGGAGTGCCGCTTACGATCGTGGATGCCGATGACATTCCGCAGACTGATCTGCGCCGGTTCACCGCGATCGTCGTGGGGCCGCGCGCGTATCAGTCGAGCCAGACGCTTCAGGACAACAACGAGTATCTGTTGTCGTACGTGCGGAACGGAGGACGCCTCATCGTGCAGTATGGTCAGGCCGAGATGATGCGTCCTGGAATCATGCCCTATCCGATTCAGCTGAAGCAGCCGGCAGAGCGTGTGACGGATGAAAATGCGCTGGTGACGCTTGCGGATCCCGCATCTCCGCTGCTCAACGCGCCGAACAGGATCACACAGGACGATTTCAGCGGCTGGGTGCAGGAGCGCGCGACGTACATGCCGTCGACGTTCGACGCGCACTATCGCAGCATGCTGACGATGAACGATCCTGGTGCGGCGCCGAACCGCGCGGCAATTCTCGCCGCGCCGTATGGTCGCGGAACGTACATCTACGTCCCGCTCGCGCTGTTCCGTCAGCTTCCCGCCGGAGTCTCCGGCGGCGCGCGAATCTTTGCCAACCTCCTCGGCGGCAACAGCATAAAATGAGGCTGGCCAGCTGGGTCCTCACTGGTGCGCTCGCGCTCTCGGCGTGCAGCTCGGATAAGCGAACCGTGCTGACCGTCTACTCGCCTCACGGTAAGGAGCTGCTCGAGTACCTCGAGAAAGGATTCGAGAAAGCGCATCCCGACATCGATGTGCAATGGGTCGACATGGGATCGCAGGAAGTTCTCGAGCGCGTGCGTGCCGAAAAGCCGAATCCACAGGCGGATGTCTGGTTCGGCGCGCCCGCTGAGGCATTCGACAGGGCGACGAAAGAAGGACTGCTGCAGCCGTACAAGCCCACCTGGGCGGCCGCCATCGATCCCGAAGGTCGCGAGGCGAATGACAACTGGTACGGAACGTACCTGACTCCGGAGGTCATCGGCTACAACAGCGTAGCCGTGACCGAGGCCGAGGCACCGAAGGACTGGGACGATCTTCTCGATCCCAAGTGGAAGGGCAAGATTCTCATTCGCGACCCGATCGCGTCCGGAACGATGCGCGCGATTTTCGGGGCGATCATGGCGCGCTCCATTGCGCAGACCGGTAAGCCGGATGCAGGCTATGAGTGGCTGCGCAAGCTCGACGTGAATACGCGGGAGTACGTTCTCAATCCAACGCTCCTCTATCAGAAGCTGGGTCGCCAGGAAGGCGTGATGACGATGTGGGACATGCCCGACATCGCGACGCTGGAGCAGCGAACCAAGATCCCGGTGAGGTATTCGATTCCGACGAGCGGAACTCCGCTGCTCGTGGATGGGCTCGCGATCGTGCGCGGGAGCAAGCATCCGAAAGAGGCGGCGATGTACTATGAGTACGTGACGACCCCAGAAGCGCTCATAGCCGCCGCCGATTCCTTTCTCCGTATCCCCGCGCGAAAGGACATTCCTGTGGCGAAGCTTCCCGCGTGGATCCGCGACGCGATGGCGAAGATCAAGCCGATGCCTGTCGATCGCGAAGTGATGGCCGCGCACCTCGACGAGTGGATGAAGTACTGGGACGCGAACATCAGGAACCGCGGACACGCGCAGTGACGGCCGCGCCGAGGGCGCGAGGCGGGGAGGGGCGGACCGGTGCGGGCGTGTTGGCGCTCAATGGCGTGACGCGCAGGTTCGGTGAATACACCGCGGTAGACAACGTCTCGGTAGAGGTCGGGCCCGGCGAGCTCCTCGCGCTCGTTGGCGCGTCGGGTTCTGGAAAGACGACGACGCTCCGAATCGCGGCGGGCTACGAGTCTCCCGATGCGGGCAGCGTTACGCTCGGCGGCGAGGACATCACACGCGTGCCGCCCGAACGTCGCGGATTTGGAATGGTGTTCCAGCATTACGCGCTGTTTCCTCACATGCCGGTCGAGGAGAACGTCGCCTTCGGACTCGAGGCGCGGCGCGTGGGCAAGTCGGAGCGGCTGGAGAAAGCACGGGCGGCACTAGTGAGCGTTGGGCTCGCGGGAGCAGGCGGCAGGGCGATTCAGTCGCTCTCGGGCGGTGAGCAGCAGCGCGTGGCGCTGGCACGGGCGCTGGTGATCGAGCCGCGCGCGCTCCTGCTCGACGAGCCACTGTCGAATCTCGATCCCACCTTACGCCAGGCGATGCGGGACGATTTGCGCTCGATGCTCAGGCGCGTGGGAGTTCCGGCCTTGTTCGTAACGCACGATCAGGAAGACGCGTTCGCAATCGCCGATCGCATCGCGATCCTCAAGAAGGGAAAGCTGCTGCAGGTCGGAACGCCCGAGGAGCTGTACGAGACGCCGGCGACTCCGGAGGTCGCGTCGTTCATCGGCCGCGGCACAATGGTCAGTGCGACCGACAAGGGAAATACGGCGACCATCACAATCGGCGGACGAACCCGTGAACTGACGGTGAAACGCCCGAATGGAACGCCGTCGCGCTATGAGAAGGCGTTCGTCGTGCTGCGGCCCGAAGCGCTCGAGCTCTCGAACCAGAGCGGGGACACGGCCTGGCCGGGCCGAGTGGTGAGCCGGAGGTTTGCTGGCGGAGTCATTGTGTATCGAGTAGAGCTGGCCGATGGAATAGGCGTCGATGTCGAATCGGCGTCCGGCAACGTTCACGAGGACGAGAACGTCGGAGTGTCGCCGTCGAAGGGACCATTTCCAATCGTGCCGGGATGAGAGGGTCGTTCAGGCGGCAGAGCTTTCTGATCGCGCTTCCCGTCATTCTGCTGTTGTTGTGGACCGTCGTCTATCCGAACGTGGCGGTCATCGTCGGGAGCTTCGAGAATGGGCTGGGTCACTGGCGCGAATTTGCCGGGAGCCCGGCCGATCGCGAGGCGTTGTGGACGAGTCTTGTGATTTCGGTGGCGTCTGTGTTTGCGTCGCTTGCGATCGGAGTCCCGCTCGCTTTCCTTCTCGGACGGTTTGACTTCCCGGGTCGGCGCCTGTTGCGCGCGGTGGCGACGCTTCCCGCCGCGCTTCCGCCGCTCGTCGGCGTGATCGCATTTCTCTTTCTCTACGGCGAAAGCGGATTGATCACGCGAATCGTGCAGCGCGTGCTGGGAATGAGCGAGGCGCCGTGGAGACTCAGGGGAGTGAGCGCGATCGTCTTCGTCCATGCCTACACGATGTACGTCTACGTTTTCCTATTCGTGTCGGCAGGCCTGGAGCGATTCGACGCGACGCTGGATGAAGCGGCGTCCGGACTTGGCGCGAGCACGTGGCAGCGGCTGAGGCGGGTAACCCTCCCGCTGCTCATGCCCGCTGTCGCCGGCTCGGCGCTGCTGGTGTTCATGAACGCTCTGGGATCCTTCTCCGCCCCTTACGTGTTCGGCGGCGGATTGCGAGTGCTCTCGACCCAGATCCTCGCATCGAAGACCAATGGCGCGCTCGGGCTCGCGTACGTCGAGACGACCGTTCTCACGTTGAGCGCAGTCTCGGGGCTCGTGGTGTTTCGCTGGCTCGACCGAAAGCGGAAGTACACGCTCGCCAGCAAGGGGGGGCGAAAGCGGCGCACGATTCGTTCGCGTCACGTACAGATTCTCACCAGCATCGGCGCGGCTATCATCGTGATCGCGCTCGTGCTTCCACACCTCATGGTGGTTCTGGTATCGTTCGCGCGGGATGGCGTGTGGACGACGCAGGTGCTTCCGCCCGAGTACACGCTGGAGAACTATCGGCGGCTGTTCACCGAGGCGGAGCTATGGCGCCCGATCACCAACAGCGTGTCAATGGCGCTCATTGCGACGGCGGGAAACCTGGTCGTCTGCTTCCTGTGCGCGTATCTGATCGTATTCCGCAAGTTCGCGGGACGGCGACTGCTCGAGCTGCTGGTCGCTCTGCCGTGGGCAATCCCTGCAACGGCGATCGCACTTGGCCTGGCGGCGACATTCAATCGCAACGACCTGCTCACGGCTAGAATTCTGCTGGTCGGAACGTTCTGGATATTGCCGCTCGCGTATTTCATTCGCGACATCCCGCTCGTCGCCTCCGCGGTAGAGGGCTCGCTTCGGCAGATGGATGCTTCGCTCGAGGACGCCGCGCGGGGCCTGGGCGCGTCATGGCTCCTCACCATGCGACGGGTGATTCTTCCCGCCGCTCGGCCTGGCCTCGTTGCAGGCGGGCTGCTCGCGGCGGTGACGGCGGTTGGAGAATTCGTCGCGAGTGTCGTCCTCTATACCCACGCGAATCGGCCGATCTCGATGGAGATTCTTGCACAGCTGCGCGCCCTCGCCTTTGGAACATCGGCGGCGTACAGTGTGCTGCTGATATTCCTCGTTCTACTCATGACACTCGCTGCCCGCTCGTTCGAGGAGAGACTTGCCTGAATCGCCGGCGCGTCCGCGTGTCGTAATCATCGGCGGCGGATTCGCGGGAATCGCCGCTGCCCGCGCATTGAAGCGCGCCGAGGTCGGTGTCACGCTCATCGATAGAACGAATCACTTCATCTTTCAGCCGCTGCTGTACCAGGTGGCGACGGCAGCACTCGCGCCCAGCGACATCACGGCGCCCATACGCTGGATACTGCGGCGCCAACGAAATACCGAGGTGCTGCTGGCCGAGGCGCGTGAGATAGACATCGAGCGACGAGTGGTACGCGTAGACGACGAGCTGCGGGAGATTCCGTACGACTATCTCATCGTCGCGCC
This sequence comes from Gemmatimonadales bacterium, assembly GCA_038322455.1. Classification (GTDB taxonomy): domain Bacteria; phylum Gemmatimonadota; class Gemmatimonadetes; order Gemmatimonadales; family Gemmatimonadaceae; genus UBA4720. Next base: position 18,342 of record JBBQFZ010000034.1, read on the forward strand.
CGGCGCGCGCCACCACTACTTCGGCCACGACGAGTGGGAGCCGTACGCGCCAGGGCTGAAGGCGATCGAGGACGCGTCGGAAATTCGCAGACGCTTTCTGCTCGCGTACGAGTACGCGGAGAAGATCGAGGACGAGAAAGCGATAGAGGAATATCTCACCTTCGTCATCGTCGGCGGAGGGCCGACCGGAGTGGAGCTTTCCGGCGCCATTCCATTCATCGCCAGGAAGGCGCTCGCATCGGAGTTTCGCCGAGTCGATACGCATCGCACGCGGGTGATACTGGTGGAGGCGGGACCGAGAATTCTGCCATCGTTTCCCGAGGATCTGGCGCGGCACGCTGCACGTGATCTCGCCGACCTCGGCGTCGAAGTACGCGTGAATTCAACGGTGACCGCGGTGGGGCCCGATGGTGTTTCCGTCGGTGGGGAGAAGATTCGCGCGCGCACCGCGTTCTGGGCCGCCGGCAACAAGGCATCACCGCTCGGAAAACTCCTTGGCGCTCCGCTGGACAATGCGGGCCGAGTGAAAGTGGGCGAAGATCTGTCGGTGCCGAGCCATCCGGAGGTATTCGCCGTCGGCGATCTGGCGACGCTTGCCCAGGATGGGCGGCAAGTGCCGTGGGTGTGTCCGGCTGCCAACCAGGAGGGCGCGTTCGCAGCAAAGTCGATCATCCGTGATTTACGGCATCAGCCCAGAGAGAAATTCCGCTACTTCAACAAGGGCGATCTGGCGACGATCGGCCGGTCGCGAGCCATCGCGGATTTCGGCCGGGTAAAGTTCACGGGCTGGCTGGCCTGGGTGCTGTGGCTGTTCGTCCACATCATGTACCTGGTTGGTTTCCGAAACCGGATCGTGGTGTTCGTCGAATGGGCTTATGCCTATTTTACGAATCAGGCGGGGGTGCGGCTGATCACGGACGTGGAGAGGTACAAACCACCTCGATGAAGGGATCCAATGACTGAAAGGATGTCTCGATGGTTGCGTGCTGGTCTTCTGACCGGAGTAACTGACGGCCTCTTCGCGAGCGTAAGCGCCTTGTTCTTCGGCTCTACGTTGATGCGACTCTGGCAGGGCGTGGCGAGTACTGTATTGGGAAAATCGGCGTTCGATGGCGGGATCCCGACGGCGCTGCTCGGGGTCCTGATGCATTTCGGAGTGGCCTTCGGCTGGTCCGGCGTTTTTCTGTTCATCGTCATGCGTTCGTCGCGGATTCGCCGCGCAGTCTCATCGCTTTCTGGGGTGATTGGGATCGCGGCGCTCTACGGACCCTTCATCTGGCTGGTGATGTCGCTGATAGTCATTCCGGTGCTATTGCATCGTCCACCAGCTATAACGAGCCGCTGGTGGGTCCAGCTGGTTGGGCATTTTCCATTCGTGGGACTTCCCATTGTCGCATCGATCGCCAACGGCGGGACGAGGACCGAGCTCACCTGACCATCGCCGAGAAAAGTGTAGACGGCGATGCGGGGTTGGTGGTAAGATTTTGCCCGGGTAGAGACCGGACACTCCCTCAGTCGTCAACAGCTTAGCTGATTCCGGGAGCGCAAAATGGATTCGTCAAAAGAGCAGGAAATCGAGGCGCGGCTCGCGAAGATCGAGAACGCGATCGCTTCGCTGCAGCGCTCCGTTGACGGAGCCGCCGGAGCAACGCAGCGTCCGGTTGATGGAACCGCCCGAGGCTCGGCCGCGCGGACGGCCAGGCCTCGCGACGTCGGACCAAGGGTCCCGGAATGGTTGTCGTCGCGGACCCCCGAATGGTGGCTGAGTCGTCTCGGTGCCGGCTTCGTCGTGCTGGCCGTGCTCATTCTCTACGGTTACGCCGTAGACCAGGGCTGGATAACGCCGCCCATTCGCGTGCTGGCGGGAGCGCTCGTCGGAGGTCTTCTCGTCTGGGCGGGCCATCATACCGAGAGGCCGAGCCAGTCGAAGGTGCCCGATCTCGGCATGAGAGAGCTCCTCTACGGAGCCGGACTCGGCGTCTGGTACGTGAGCGTCTACGCGGCCTCGGTGTGGTACCAGATGATCTCGAGTCCTTCCGCGCGCCTGCTGTACTTCGGGCTGGGTCTCGTCTCCACCTGGATCGCGCTCGAGGACCGGCGCGAGATATTCGCCTTTCTCGCCGTCGCGACCGGTTTTGCAACGCCATTCATACTTCCCGCTCCGTACACCTCTCTTCCAGAGGTCTCCCTATACCTCGGCGCCATCGCCGGCGTGGGACTGATCATCTACCTCATGCGCGGATGGCCGGCGATCATCTGGCTGACGTTCCTCGCGTTCTGGTTGGGAATCACGGTGACGATCTACGATCGCGGGACGATCAATCCTGCGGCGCTGAATTCCTTCTCGCTGTCCTTCCTGTTCCTGGTGTCGGGGGCGGCGTTCACGCGCGTTCCATCGCTCAGGCGCCGACTGCTCGCGCTCGGATCGGATCGGTACATCCCGGCACCGGTAACGAACGGGACGTGGAAGCTGATGGACATTCTCGATTCGTTCTCGCATGGCGTAGGCGGCGGAAAGAGCGCGTCCGACAGTCACACGGTGTGGGTGATTACAATACTCAGTCCGATACTCACGCTCGTGCTGCTCGGGGATGTGTGGCCGAGCATTCCGATAGAGCTCTGGGGAGTAATTCTCGCGGGACTCGGATGGGGTGCGTATGCAATCGCGCGACGGGGGATGGCAGATGAGGAGCTACAGCACGTCACGTTCACGGCTGCCGCAGTCTGGACCTTGCTCGGCGCCGTGCGAATCATTCCCGAGCCCGAAAGACTCGCCGTCGCCGCGCTGCACGCGACGTTTCTGCTCGTATTGTGGCGCCAGCGGCTTGTCGGTCCGCGCACGGTCGCGAAGGTCACGATCGCTGTCGCGCTGCTGGTGGTGTTCGGCAGAGAGCTCTCGTCCACGACGTACGGCTTGCTGCACTGGCGCTGGGTGATTTCCGAGCTGATTACACTGGGCGCGAGCGCGGTAATCGCGCAAAAGTTGATCGAGGGTCCCGCGGAAAAAATTCAAGGTGCGGTGCTCGGCGCCGCGGCCTATCTGACATCCCTGCTGGTCATTGCGAACATTCTCCAGCCGATCTGGCCGCCGCTCGTCACGGCCACCTTCGCCGCGCTCGGCGCGGTGCTGCTGATCATGAGCAGGAGGGGCAGCGGCCAGCGATTGATTCGGCAGCTGGGGGGAGTAACTATGGTGCTCGTCGTCGGGCGTCTGCTGCTGATAGATCTCGCAACGGTCGAAACCATCTGGCGGGTGCTGCTGTTTCTGGTTTGTGGCGTGATGTTTCTCTACACCGGTTACCGGCTACAGCCTGCGAGGGTATCGCGGCAGGAACAGTGAGCCGCTTGCTGGCGGTACGAACGCCAGTGATTCGTCCAGGTTTTCGGTTCTTGGTTGTTGCCGGCGGCGTGTTCTTGTCCGCAGTAGGAAGTGTTTCGTGCGCACCCGCGCAGAAGCCAGTCGGCCGCAGTAACATCCAACATTATGTGCCGGCTCTTCCTCCGATTACAGGCCTGCTACCGGGAATTGCGGCCGAGGTTTACGCGGCTGGCAACATCGTCTGGGAGGATTCTGTGATGACCGGGCCGTACCCGCGCGACCTGGTTTGGATCTGGTTTCGTGATAGCGCCACACAACGCCAACGGCAAGAAGCGATCGACGCGATCAACGGGATCGTTGTTGGCGGGTACCGTTATCGACCCGGCGGGGTGTACTACGTGCGAATCAAACATGATGGGACAGCGACGCCCCTTCATAATGCGATC
>JBBQFZ010000035.1:0-21850 GCA_038322455.1 Gemmatimonadales bacterium
AACGCGGGCCTGGCAGCGCTTGCCCTCACGGATCACGACACCATCGACGGCGTTCGGCCCGCGCGCGCGGCAGCGGAACGAGCTGGAATACGCGTGATCGCGGGCGTGGAGCTGAGTGCGTACGATCAGGATCATGAAGTGCACCTTTTGGCGCTCCATCTTTCCCAGCTTGATGCACTCGAAAAGCGCCTGGCCGATCTGCGCCTGTCGCGGCACGCTCGCGCGGGCAGGATAGTCGAACGACTCAATGAGATTGGGATCCCGCTCACGTTGGATGAGGTTCTTCATCAGTCGAATGGCGGAGCAGTCGGCAGGCCGCACGTCGCGCGGGCAATGATCGCCCGCGCCTTCGTTTCGGATTTTCGCGACGCCTTCACTCGCTACCTCGGCGCAAAGGGAAGCGCGTTCGTGCCGAAGGACCGACTCTCCGTTGAAGACGCGATCGCGATCACGCACGAGGCGGGTGCGATTGCCATCTGGGCCCATCCAGGTGACGGTGGACGTCGCGAACGCCTCGAGCCGCTGGTTGCCGCGGGTCTCGATGGAGTGGAAGTAAGGCATCCGAGTCATTCATCGGAAGACACGAAGCGCCTTCAGGCACTCACCGATTTTTTTCGCCTCGTGCCCAGCGGCGGCTCCGACTGGCACGGCGCGACGGATGGACCGCGAAAACTTGGTATGATGAACGTTCCACTGGAATGGCTGGAGAAGCAGGACGAAAGAGTCGCGTCTCTGACATCCACGGGGGCATGATGGAGCGTTACGCGTGGAGCTGAAGGGCAGAGTAGCCCTGGTGACAGGTGCGGGCACCCGCATTGGCCGCGCCATCGCGCTCGCGCTGGGCAAAGCCGGGATGCGCGTGGCCGTTCACTACGCCAGCTCGCAGAAGGGTGCCCGTGAAACCGCCGAGGAGATAATCAGGGGCGGGAGCGAGGCGCGGACGATGCCGGGCGATCTGATGGATCCCGCAACGGGCCCACGCCTCGCGGAGCACACCGTCAAGGTTTTCGGCTCGCTCGATGTGCTGGTGAACTCCGCCGCGGTTATGCTGCGCACTCCCATCGGAGAAGTGCTTGTCGAAGACTGGGACGCAATGTTCGCATTGAATCTCCGGGCGCCTTTCTTTCTCAGTCAGGTTGCGGCGCGCGTGATGGGGGAGCGGGGTGGAGTTATCGTCAACATCGCCGATCTTGCGGCATTCGAGACATGGCGTGGCTACATCCCACACTCGATCACCAAGGCCGGAATAGTCCAGATGACGCGGGGCCTCGCGCACGCACTGGCGCCGAAGATCCGGGTCAATGCGATAGCGCCTGGGCCGGTTCTGCTTCCGGATGGGTGGACACAGGAACAGGCGGACAGGTTGATCTCGACGACCCCATTGGGGCGGCTCGGCTCGCCCGAGGATGTGGCGCACGCGGCGCTCTATCTCCTCGGCGCCGATTACGTCACCGGAGAGACGATAATCGTGGATGGCGGGCGGCATATTCGTACCTGATCACGGGAAAGTAGTGGCGCGGCGGATTATATTTCATAGGTGAAATCAGCGACGACAGTTCGCGACTACGACGTTGTAATTGTGGGTGCGGGGCCGGCTGGAATGACAGCCGCGCTCTATACAGGCCGCGCCATGCTTCGTACGGCGGTGCTCGAGCGTGGGTTCCCTGGTGGCGAGCTCCTGAACACCGAGTTCCTCGACGACGTCATCGGCTTTCCGAAGATCCTCGGCCACGAGCTGGCGGAGAAATTCGCCGCGCACGCGAAGCAGTTCGGCGCGGAGTTCTTCGAGACGACCGGCGTGACGTCGGTAACCAAGATGCCGGACGGCTACTTCTACACCGAGACCGAGCACGGTGAGATCTTCTGCTCACCCGCGACGATAGTTACGGCTGGCGGAACGCCAATCAAGCTCGGAATCCCGGGCGAGCTGGAGCACGCCGGCAAAGGCGTGTCGTACTGCGCGATCTGCGACGCGGCTTTCTTCAAGCAGCACGTCGTGGCGGTGGTCGGAGGCGGCGACGCGGCATGTGAAGAGGCCGATTTTCTGACGCGGTACGCGAGCAAGGTCTACCTGATCCACCGGCGCCACGAGTTTCGCGCGTCCAAGATTCTGCAGCAGCACGTGTTCGAGAATCCCAAAATCGAGGTGATCTGGGACACCGTTGCGGAGAAGGTAGAAGGCGACGCCGACGGGGGCATGACGGGCCTCAGGATTCACAACCTCGTGACGCAGGAGCGCAGCCTTCTCGACGTGACGGGACTGTTCGTATTCGTCGGATTCCGCCCGAACACGGGCGTAATCGCGGGCCACTTCGAGCACGATGTAATGGGCTACGTCGTGACGGATAACGCGATGATGACATCGATACCGGGACTCTTCGTGGCTGGTGATCTCCGGGCGCAGCTGACGCGGCAGGTTACGACGGCATCGGGCGACGCGACGACGGCGGCGATCGCCGCCGACAAGTACATCACGCGCTTCAACGAGATGAAGCGCAACGGATCGCCAGGCGCCACCGAGGATGCGGTCGAGAGCTCGCACGTTAACGCCGGGGGATACACCTGATGGCAAATCGCGGGCTGGCCAAACCGCACCAGTGAACGTCAAGACCTACACCGTCGGCGCGTTTCAGGAAAACGCCTATCTGGTGATCGACGACCGCACCAACCGCGCGGTGATAGTCGATCCGGGGAGCGAGGGCGAGCGGCTCGTTGAGGCCATCGAAAGCTCGGGCGCCAAGGTCGAGGCGATATGGATCACACATGGGCACGTAGATCATCTCGGCGCGATCGCATCGATCAAGCGGAAGTGGGATGTTCCGGTCTATCTGCATCCGGCCGACAGGCGGCTTTACGAAGCCGCGCCGCGGCAGGCCGAAGTGTACGGAATTCCGTTCGAGGAGGCCCCTGCGCCGGATCGGGAATTCGCCGATGGCCAACGCCTTAGAGTGGGCGACGTCGAGATGGAGGTCATGCACGCGCCAGGGCATTCGCCGGGGCACGTTGTCATCCACGGCGGCGGGATCGCGCTCGTCGGCGACTGTCTGTTCGCCGGATCGATTGGGAGAACCGATCTGCCTTTCTCTAGCCCGCCGCAGCTGGCAGCCTCGCTGGAAAAAATCTCCTCGCTGCCGCCGGAGACTGTCGTCTATCCCGGTCACGGAATGGACACCACGATCGCCGAGGAGCGGAAGTCGAATCCGTTTCTCAACGGCACCGCCCGCATCGTCGGGCGTTAACACCAGGTAACAAATGAGCGAAAAGACCCGCGCCGAAAAAGATCCGCTCGGAAAACTCGAGGTTCCAGCCGACGCGCTGTACGGAGTGCAGACGTTGCGTGCGGTGCAGAACTTCCCGATAAGCGGAATGCGTCCACTGGCGGCTTTTGTCGATGCGACGATCCAGATCAAACGGGCGGCGGCGCTCACCCACAAGGAAACGGGGCGGCTCGAGCCTCGGCTTGCCGACGCGATTGTGAAGGCAGCCGATGAGATTCTTGCCGGCGAGTATCGCGATCAGTTCGTCGTCGACGTGTATCAGGCCGGGGCGGGTACGTCGCACAACATGAACTGCAACGAAGTGCTCGCCAATCGCGCCAACGAGATACTCGGCGGGAAGCGCGGGACCTACACTCCGGTTCATCCGAACGATCACGTCAACATGGCCCAGTCCACAAACGATGTGATTCCTACCGCGATCCGGCTCGGCTGTCTGCTGGAGCTGGGGAACCTGGAGAAGGCGTTCGACGAGCTGGCGAAATCGTTCGAGAAGAAGGGGAAAGAGTTCGACGGCGTGCTCAAGTCGGGGCGCACGCACCTTCAGGACGCGATGCCGATAAGGCTTGGGCAGGAGCTCGACGCGTACGCGGGCTCGCTTCGCCGCGGCTTGAAGCGCGTGACGCAGGCCGCGGATTACCTGCGAGATCTGGGCATAGGGGGAAGCGCGGTGGGGACCGGAGTCAATGTCGAGCCACGCTATCCCAGACTCATGGTGATGCATCTCTCCAGGGCGACCAAGCTCAAGCTGCGCGAGGGCGCGGACCGAATCCAGCTGATGCAGAGCATGGGCGACGTTGCCGGCGTTAGTGCCCAGCTTAAGGTGCTGGCCGTCGACCTCAGTAAAATCGCCAGCGATTTACGCCTGTTGGCGAGTGGCCCCCGCACCGGGTTTGACGAGATCCGTCTGCCGGCCGTCCAGCCGGGTTCGTCGATCATGCCGGGGAAGGTCAATCCGTCCATTCCGGAAATGGTTAACCAGGTGTGCTTCCAGGTATTCGGAAACGACGCGTGCGTGAGCGCCGCTGCAGAGCACGGACAGCTGGAGCTCAACGTCATGATGCCGGTGATCGCCCACAACGTGCTTTTCTCGATGATGATTCTTACGAACTCCGCGCGCGTGCTCAACGAGAAAACCGTGAAAGGGATCGAGGCGAACGCCGAGCAGTGCGAGTATTGGCTGGAACGCTCCGCCGCTCTGGCGACAGCGCTGGCTCCGCAGATCGGCTACGCCAGGGCTGCCGAGCTCAGTAAGCAGTCGGTAAAGGAGAACGTGCTGATTCGCGACCTCGTCAAACGCGAGAGGGTTTTGCCGGCGAAGGAGATCGATGACGTTCTCGACATGCGGAAAATGACGGAGATCGGTGTGCCGGGCGGGAAGCACGGCGGAGCTTCGTCGGGTTGACGAAGGCGCCGCGAATCTCTATCCTGAACGCATGCGGATAACCACGTGGGCAGAGTACGGCGTAATTTGCGCCCTCAACCTCGCCAGGCGCACGGAGCTGGGTCCCGTAAACGGGCGTGAGATCGCCCGGCAGGAGCGGCTCCCGGCGGACTACGTCGAGCAGATCCTTCTCCGCCTTCGGAGGGCTGGGGTCATCGCGAGCACTCGCGGCGCGCGCGGTGGTTACGTCCTGGCAAAGCCAGCGGCCGAGATCTCGATCCGAGATGTGATCCACGCCTCCGAGCTCGAGACGTTCGACCTCCACTGCGTGAGCCACCCCGTCGAGGAAGAGCGTTGCTCGGCTTCCCACAGCTGCAGCATCAGGCCGGTTTGGGTGATGCTTCAACAGAAGATCGACGATGTGCTCCAGGGGGTTACGCTGGCGGATCTGCTCCACGACGAGCCGACCGTCCGGCAGAGGGTCGGGCTGCCGAATCCGGAAAGGACGGGACTGCCGGTGCTCGAGACGGTCTAGGCGGGGTAACGATAAGAAATCTGGGCGAATCATAGTTTTGCGGCCTTCGCCAAGGCTTGATGCGGATGTGCCGAAGGGGGGACTCGAACCCCCACGAGCTTGCGCTCACTGGCTCCTGAAGCCAGCGCGTCTACCAGTTCCACCACTCCGGCCTACTCGACTCCGAAGATAGAAACTGAGTATGGTGAAGTCAACGCGACTGAATTTCTTTCAGTGTCGTGTTGTTGCGTCCAACTTGAGCACGAAGTCAAATGGCAGAGACCGTCGAAAAAGATGTGAAGGAGTCGGTCGCGCGGAACAAACGCGCGCGGCACGACTACCACATCATCGACACATGGGAGGCGGGTGTCGTTCTGACCGGCAGCGAGGTCAAATCGCTACGGAACGGAAAGGCCAACATCGCTGACTCCTACGCGATCGTTAAGGATGGTGAGGTTTTTCTGCTCAATCTTCACATATCGGCCTACGAACAGGCGAGCTACTTCAACCACGAGCCCACCCGGACGCGAAAGCTCCTCCTGCACAGAAAGGAGATCCGGAAGATGATCGGTGCTGTGGAACGTCAGGGACTGACGCTGATCCCGCTCGAGATTTACTTCCGGCGCGGCAAGGCGAAGATCGCGCTCGCCCTCGGCAAGGGCAAAAAACTCTACGACAAGCGCGCGGACGAAAAGAAGCGCGACGATGAGCGTGACATGCAGCGAGCCGTGCGCACGCGATGATCCCGTTCCTCATCTTCCTTCAGATCGGCGCGGCCTCGCCGCCACCGGCGGCACCGACGTTCGTAGTCATTCGTGATGGGGCGAGTGTGGTGTCCGTACCAGTGACGGTCGATGCCGGGCAGGCCAGCGTGCGCGCCGACGCTCTGGCGAAAGCGATGCATGGCATACTGATCACGTCCACGAATCTCCATTACGCGTTGTCTTTGCCGCGGATGCGATTCGAACTGATCGACGGAATACCGTTCACCAAGCTCGACACGCTGACAATTCCGTTGACGCGGGCGCCGCAGGTCCGCGGCGGACAGCTGTACCTGCCGTTGCAGTTCGTCAGCGATGTGATTCCGAAGTACGGCAGGGGATATCTCTATGATGCAGGAACCGCCGAGCTCCGCGCGACCACCGGCGTCGTCGCAGCGCGACCAGTTGCGGGGCGAACTGCGAGCTCGACGCCGCCGACGATAGCGGTGGGTCCGCCTCGACCGGACAATCGACCGCCAGGGAGAACTGTGTACGCGAAGCCGATCACGCGCAAAATGGTGGTCATCGACGCGGGGCACGGCGGTCCTGACAACGGCATGACGGGTCCGATCGGCACTCGTCCCTGGTTCCTCGAGAAGGACGTCACGCTGGCGGTCGCCCTGAAACTTGCGACGGTCCTTCGCGCGCGCGGCGTCGACGTCCTCATGACCCGCACGACGGACACTCTCATCGCCCTCTACGATCGAGGCAAGATCGCGAACAGCAATCATGGCGACGTCTTCATCTCCATCCACGTAAATGCGCCCGGCTACAGCACAGCCGCAGCGGCGCGCGAGCGCGGGTTTGAGACATATTTCCTTGCAGAGGCGAAGACCGAGGGCGAGCGGCGCGTGCAGGACATGGAAAATGAATCGGTAAAGTTCGAGACCGGAGCAAACGCGCCCAAGGGTGATCCGCTCAACTTCATCATCACTGACATGGCGCAGAACGAGCACCTGAGGGAGTCGAGCGATCTCGCTCAAACCATCCAGAATGGTATGATCGACGTCCATCCGGGGCCGAACCGTGGTGTGCAACAGGCGAACTTCGCGGTGCTGCGCGGATCGTACATGCCGGCCGTGCTGGTCGAGATCGGGTTCGGAAGCAATCAGTCGGAAGCGACTTTCCTGAGCGATCAGGACAACCAGCGCGCGCTCGCGAGAAACATCGCGAGCTCGGTGCTCTCGTACCTCGAGCACTACGACACGCGAGTTGGAGGCACCCGGTAGCGGTGCCCTCCTCCGCGCTGGCAGTCACCGTCGCGGGAATCGATTTCCAGAATCCAGTATTGTTGGCCGCCGGCACAGCCGCTTACGGGCGTGAGCTATCGCGCGTGATCGATCTCGACGCACTGGGGGGCCTCGTGACCAAGGCCGTCAGCGTGGAGAAGCGGGACGGCGCCCCTGCGCCGCGGGTTGCCGAGTTCGAAGGCGGAATGATCAACGCAGTTGGACTGGCCAATCCGGGTGTCGAGGAAGTCAGGTCGGAGCACCTTCCGTGGCTGGGGAAGAATCTCGATCGCGCGAAGGTGATCGTGAACGTCGTCGGCAGTCGCGTGGAGGATTTTGCTGCGGTCGTGGCGAGACTCGACGATGCTCCGGGATTCGCCGGATACGAGCTGAACGTGAGCTGCCCCAACGTAAAGGCTGGCGGAACGGAGTTTGGAGCGGATTCCCAATCCCTTCGCGATCTCATAACGCGCGCGCGAGCCGAGACAAGGCGTCCGATCTTCGTCAAACTGTCTCCAACCCTGACGGACATCGGACAGACCGCCGGAGTGGCGGTGGACGCTGGCGCGGACGGAATTTCAGTGGTAAACACGATGCCGGGTCTGGTCATCGATGTCGATTCGAGGAAACCCGCACTGGGCTTCGGCAGCGGCGGCGTGAGTGGGCCCGGCTTGCTTCCGGTGGGCGTTCTGGCGACGTACAAGGTTGCGAAAGCTGTGAAGGTGCCCGTCGTGGGGGTCGGTGGAATATCGAAGGCGAGCGACATTGTACAGTACGTGATCGCGGGGGCGTCACTCGTTGCGATTGGAACTGCGGCGCTGCAGCAGCCCAGGCTGGCGACGAGACTGGTGGACGATCTCGCGAGTTGGTGCCAGAATCACGGGGTGAAATCGCTGGCTGAACTATGCGGGACTCTCCGCTGGGAGCGCTGACGTGAGTCCGCATCGCTCTTCGGGAATTCGCCCCCGGCCGGCGGTGAAGGCCACGCCGGAGGATTCGCGCCCGAAGCGTCCGATACCCATCGTCGCCCTCGACTTCCCGCGCGCCGAGCTGGCGCTCGCTATGGTCGACCGGCTGGGCGATGCGTGTCGATTCTACAAAGTTGGGGGAGAGCTTTTCACCGCCGCCGGCCCCCAGGTAGTTCAGGCGCTGCGGGCGCTCGGCAACGACGTCTTCCTGGATCTCAAGCTGCATGACATTCCGAACACTGTTCGGGGTGCGGCGCGTAGCGCGGCTGGGATCGGCGCGAAGCTGCTCACTGTCCACACATCAGGCGGGAGAGACATGATCGAAGCCGCGGTCGAAGGAGCTGGGGACAAATGTGGCGTCCTTGGCGTTACAATCCTGACCTCGCTCGATGCAGCTATGCTGAGAAGCGCATGGGGGCGCAAAACGCTCGAGGTGTATGGGGAGGTGCTGCGCCTGGCCGGAGAATGCGCGGCAGTCGGGGCCCACGGAGTTGTCTGCAGTGGCCTCGAGGCGAAAAAGATCGGCGCGAGGTACGGGGATCAGCTGAAGCTCCTCATTCCCGGCATTCGGGCGGCGGGCGGCAAGGTAGATGACCAGAAGAGAACGGTAACCGCCCACGAGGCGGCCAGCGCAGGGGCGACCTACATCGTCCTCGGGCGGGTGGTGACCGAGGCAAAGGATCCGGCGCTCGAGCTGAAGGCAGTGATGAAAAGCATCTAGCCGGGACGCCTGGTCATCTAACCCGGTCTGCCATCACGATTTGCCCGTTTAGCCCGGCTTGCTTTGGACCGCTGGCCTGTGTATTTTCAAAGGCTAACCTCGGAAAAAATTGGAGGGCTTCGGCCCTCTTTCCAACATCGTAGGGAGAAGGGACTGTGAAAGTTCGTAGCAGCGTGAAGCCGATCTGCGAGCACTGCAAGGTCATCAAGAGACAGGGCGTGACTCGCATCATCTGCAAGCGCAATCCGAAGCACAAGCAGCGGCAGGGTTAATTAATGGCGCGTATTTCTGGCGTAGATCTCCCGCGTGAGAAAAAGGTCGAGATCGGCCTGACCTACATCTTCGGAATCGGCCGCGCGCTGGCTCGGCGGATTCTCCTGTCGAGTGGCGTCAACCCAGACCAGCGTGTTCGGGATCTCACCGACGCGGACACCAACAAGCTTCGTCAGGCGATCGAAAAGGATTTTCGCGTCGAGGGCGCCCTGCGCACCGAGGTCGCGATGAATATCAAGCGGCTCATGGACATTGGCAGCTATCGCGGCATCCGTCATCGCCGCGGTCTCCCGGTTCGTGGCCAGCGCACGCACACCAACGCTCGTACCAAGAAGGGTCCACGCCGCGCTATCGCCGGCAAGAAGAAGGTAACGAAGTAAACTATGGCTATTGGAAAGAAGACAAAGCGCATCATCGAGGCGGAAGGTATCGCCCACGTCTCGGCGACTTTCAACAACACGACGATCACGATCACCGACACCCATGGAAATACCATTTCGTGGGGATCGTCCGGCAAGGCTGGCTTCAAGGGCTCGAAGAAATCGACTCCGTTCGCTGCCACCGTCGCCGGCGAGCAGGCCGGGCGCGAGGCAGTCACGCTTGGCGTTCGCAGGGTGCACGTGAGGGTACAGGGGCCGGGATCGGGTCGCGAGTCCGCGATCCAGGCGCTCGTCGCCGCGGGCCTCCAGGTCAAGTCGATCAAGGACGTCACGCCGATTCCGCACAACGGCTGCCGTCCGCCGAAGCGTCGGAGGGTCTAACCGATGCGCTACACAGGATCGAGCTGCAGGCAGTGCCGCCGCGAGGGAACCAAGCTGTTCCTCAAGGCCACCAAGTGCTTCACCGAGAAGTGCCCGGTCGAGCGTCGTCCGACGCCTCCCGGCCAGCACGGCTCTTCGACCGCCCGCCGTCGCAAGATGTCCGAGTACTCGAAGCAGCTTCGCGAGAAGCAGAAGATCAAGCGCATCTACGGCGTGAGCGAGAAGCAGTTCCGTAACACCTTCGAGCGTGTTGCACCGCTTCCGGGAATAACGGGACACAATCTTCTCGCAGCGTTGGAATCGCGTCTCGACAACGTCGTGTACCGCATGGGATTCGCGGGCAGCCGCAAGGCGGCGCGCCAGCTCATTCGGCACCGGCACGTGGAGATCAATCAGAAGTCCGTCGACATCCCGAGCTTTCTCGTCCAGCCGGGCCAGGAGATCCGCGTCCGCATGAAGTCACGCGAGCAGGCGAGCATCATGACCGCCATGGATCAGGCCTCGCGCGGCGCGCCGCTCTCGTGGATCGCGGTTGATCGCGACACGTTCAGCGGAAGGATGCTCGAGAGACCGACCAGACCGAACATCCCGATCGCCGCGCAGGAACAGCTGGTGGTCGAGCTTTACTCGAAATAGTCACCACCGCCGCTTCGAGAGGGGCGGTCAGGTTTTTCAAAATCATACAGTAGGACGAGACCCTAACTCTCGTTACGGGCTCACCGCGCGTTAGGGGCGGGGTGGCACGTTCAAGGAAAAAGAAAAAATGGCAACCGCAATTGATCTCAGGGGACTTGTCCGTCCGCAGCTAGTCGAGGCGACGAAGCGCGAAGACAATCCCAATGTCGCAGAGTTCCGCCTCCAACCGCTCGAGCGCGGCTTCGGGCACACGCTCGGAAACGCCATGCGGCGTCTTCTGCTGTCCTCGCTGCGCGGCTCGGCCGTGTGGGGATTCCGCATCGATGGCGTCCTGCACGAGCACCAGACCATTCCGGGCGTGGTTGAGGACGTCCACCAGATCATCGGCAATCTAAAGGTTCTTACGCTGTCGCTCGACGAAGGCGTCGAGAACACCGTTCTCCGCATCACGAAGCACGCGGCTGGGCCCGTTACGGCTGCTGATATCGAGGGACAGGGCGGCGTCACGATTGTCGATCGCAACCAGCACCTTTTCACGCTCCAGGGTGATCGCGACATCAACGTCGAGCTGTACGTTGGACGCGGTCGCGGCTACGTCGAATCCGATCAGCACGTTATCGACAAGACGCTTCCGGTGGATGTAGTTCGCATTGACTCGATTTACAATCCTGTTCGCCGCGCCAACTTCGCCGTCGCGGAGACGCGCGTTGGCCAGCGCACGGACTACGATCGGTTGACGCTGACGGTGGAGACGAACGGCACCATCACGCCCGAAGAGGCTGTGAGCTACGCCGCCGCGCTCGCGCAGACCCACTTCCAGTACTTCGCGGGCTTCGGCTCCCACGCGTCAGCCCCGCTGACCCCGGGCTCGGACATGCCTGGTGGAGACGCGCACCGTCTGGCGGACGTGCTCCGCACGCCGATCGAAGACTTCGAGCTGTCGGTTCGCTCCGTCAACTCGCTCAAGAATTCCAACATCCGGACCCTCGGCGATCTGGTTCGCCAGAGCGAGAGTCAGATCCTCCAGGTCAAGAACTTCGGCAAGAAGTCGCTGAACGAGATCGCCGACCTGCTCGAGAGGGAGAACCTCAACTTCGGCATGAAGTACGAGGAGTCTCCCGACGGCGTCCGCATCACCGATCAGGGCACTCCGCCAAACCGCAACGTCGCCACAGTCGGCGCCGACGACGAAGAGGAAGGCTAATAACATGCGTCACCGCAAAGTTGGCAGGCAGCTACGCCGTACAAGCGAGCAGAAGCTCGCGCTCATGAGGAGTCTCGCGAAGGCTCTTATCGAGCGTGGCGCGATCGAGACGACCGAAGCGAAGGCCAAAGAGCTTCGCCCGTTCGTGGAGAAGCTGATCACCAAGGCGAAGGCCGGAACGCTCCACAACCGGCGTCTCGCCGGTCGTCACGTCGCGCATCGTCCGACAGCCGACAAGCTGTTCAAGGAAGTCGGACCGAGCTTTGCGACCCGGAAGGGCGGCTACACGCGGATTCTGAAGACTGGTCACCGCAAGGGCGATGGCGCCGAGATGGCGCGCATCGAGCTGATAGGGGCCGAGGGTTAATCGAATGGCACAGATCAAGAGAAACCGCTGCTACGTCTGCGACAAGGGCGTTGCCTACGGCAACAACGTCTCGCACGCGAACAACAAGACGCGTAGGACGTGGAAGCCGAATCTGCAGGTTGCCCGTATCGTCATCGGCGACAAGATCACCAAGATCAAGGTGTGCACTCGCTGCCTTCATGCCGGAAAGATCCAGCGCGCGCCGCGAGGCAAGACCGCTGCGTAAGATCGTGGTTTGCGATTCAAGAGAAAGGGGAGCCCAGCGGGCTCCCCTTTTTTTGGAATCACTACCGCGCGCAGCCAACCACGGCAGACCACAAAAGGAATGCAGTCCCTCGGTGGCCGCTGAGCGCGCTATTTTCCTAGACGTGAGCTCAACCCCCTTTTAAGTGCCCAAGCGAACCGACCTTCACCGGATTCTAGTCATCGGCTCCGGCCCGATAATCATCGGGCAGGGGGCGGAGTTCGACTATTCGGGTACTCAGGCCGCAAAGGCGCTCGCGGAGGAAGGGTACGAGGTGATACTCGTGAACTCGAACCCGGCTACGATCATGACCGACCCCGAGTTCGCCGATCGAACGTACATCGAACCCGTCACGCCGGAGTACGTGGAGCTGGTGATCGCGCGCGAGAGGCCCGACGCGCTGCTGCCCACCATGGGCGGACAGACGGCTCTCAATGTCGCGATGAAGCTCGCGGAGAACGGAGTACTCCAGAAATACGGCGTCGAGCTAATTGGGGCCGATGCGCGCGCGATCGCGATGGCCGAGGATCGAAAGCTCTTCGGGGAAGCGATGAAGCGCATTGGGCTGGCCGTTCCGCAGGGCGGAATTGCGACTACGCTGGACGAGGCGCTCAACATCGTCGAGATCACGGCGTTCCCGGCGATCATCCGGCCGGCTTTCACGCTCGGCGGTACCGGTGGCGGAATCGCCTACAACCGGCAGGAGTTCGAGGACATCGTGCGTCGCGGCCTCGACCTCTCTCCGGTGACCCAGGTATTGGTCGAGCGCAGCGTCATCGGATGGAAGGAGTTCGAGCTCGAGGTCATGCGCGACGGAGCGGATAACGTCGTGATCGTGTGCTCGATCGAGAACCTCGACCCGATGGGAGTGCACACCGGCGACTCTATCACCGTCGCGCCTGCGATGACGCTGACAGACCGCGAGTACCAATTGATGCGGGATGCCGCCGTGGCCGTGATTCGGGAGATCGGCGTCGAGGCGGGCGGATGCAACATCCAGTTCGCGATCAACCCGCGCGATGGGGAGATGCTCGTGATCGAGATGAACCCGCGTGTCTCGCGGTCGTCGGCACTTGCGTCGAAGGCGACCGGCTTTCCGATCGCGCGAATCGGAACAAAGCTCGCCGTGGGCTACCGGCTCGATGAGATCCCGAACGACATCACCGGGACGACGCCCGCTTCGTTCGAACCGGTGCTCGACTACGTAGTGGTCAAGTGTCCGCGGTTTGCCTTCGAGAAGTTCCGCGCCGCCAATCCGCAGCTCACGACGCAGATGAAATCCGTTGGCGAGTCGATGGCTATCGGGCGGACGTTCAAGGAAGCATTACAGAAGGCGCTTCGCGCACTGGAGATCGGGCGCCCGGGATGGACTATCGCGTCCACGCTCGCGGACGACCGTCTCGAGGACGATTCCACCGAGGCACTCCGCGGCGCGCTCAGGCGGCCGACACCTGAAAGAATATTCCAGGTGAAGCGCGCGCTCGAAGCGGGGATCCAGACGAGTGAGATCAATGAGATCACTGGTATCGATCCGTGGTTTCTGGCGCAGATGGAAGAGATTCTCGAGGCGGAACGTGCGTACGCGGCGCTGCCGGCGGTGGACGCTGATGTTCTCAGGCGGATGAAACGAATGGGATTTGCCGACCGGCAGCTCGGCGATTTGCGCGGAGAGAGCGAGTCCGCCGCGCGTGCGCGGCGGATACAACTCGGCATCGTCCCCGCATACAAGATGGTCGACACCTGCGCCGGCGAGTTCCCCTCGGCCACGCCGTATCTCTACAGCAGCTACGACGAAGAGAGCGAAGCGCCGAGGACGGAGAAGCCTTCGGTAGTAATTCTGGGGAGCGGCCCGAATCGCATTGGCCAGGGCGTGGAATTCGACTACTGCTGCGTGCGCGCGGCGCTGGCTCTGCGCGATCAGGGGTACGAGACGATCATGATCAACTCGAATCCCGAGACCGTCTCGACCGACTTCGACATCTCCGACAAGCTTTACTTCGAGCCGCTGACGCTCGAGCACGTCCTCGATATTGTCGAGCGCGAGCAGCCTCTCGGTGTGATAGTCCAGCTTGGCGGACAGACTCCGCTGAAGCTCACGCACGGGCTGGCGGAAGCGGGAGTTCGGATACTGGGGACGCAGCCGGATGCGATTGACATCGCCGAAGACCGCCGGCGGTTCGACGCGATCGCGCGCGAGCTCGGAATCAGGCAGCCGGACAACGGAATCGCCACGAGTCTGGCCGAGGCGGTCACGGCAGCTACACGGATCGGCTATCCCGTGCTTGTGCGCCCGTCCTATGTGCTTGGCGGCCGGGCAATGGAAATCGTCTACGATGAACCGTCCCTGCGGCAGTACTTCGAGCGCGCAGTCCGGGTCTCCGAGGACAAGCCGGTTCTCATCGACAGCTTTCTGGAGGACGCGTTCGAGGCCGATGTCGACGCCATATCCGACGGCGAAAAGGTCGTGATTGGCGGCATCATGCAGCACATCGAGGACGCGGGAATCCACTCCGGCGACTCTGCGTGCGTGCTGCCCCCGTATCTGATCGAGGAAGAGCACATCGAGGAGATGCGCGGCTACACCGTGAAGCTCGCCAAGGCGCTCAACGTCGTAGGACTGATCAACGTGCAGTACGCGATAAAGGACGGTTTGGTCTACGTGCTCGAGGTAAATCCGCGCGGCAGCCGCACCGTCCCATTCGTATCCAAGGCGATTGGGGTCTCGCTGGCCGCAATAGCTGCGCGTGTGATGCTCGGCGAGACCCTCGAGCAAGTCGGCTTCACCGAGGAGATCGAGCCGGCCTACATCTCGGTGAAGGAAGCGGTGTTTCCGTTCAACAAGTTCCGCGAGTTCGATCCCATTCTCGGTCCAGAGATGCGCTCGACGGGTGAGGTGATGGGAATCTCGGATTCGTTCGGCAGCGCTTTCGGAAAGGCGCAGCTGGCCGCGGACAATGTTCTTCCCACCGAAGGGGCGATCTTCATCACCGTGAATAACTCCGACAAGCGATCGATCCTTCCGATCGCGCGGCGCTTCCAGGAGATGGGGTTCAAGCTCTTCGCCACCGGTGGAACGGCAAAGCATCTTCGCGGTCGCGGAATTCCGGTGACGACCGTTCTCAAGATCCACGAAGGGCGGCCGAACGGGGTCGACATGATGCTGAACGGCGAGGTGCAGCTCCTGATCAACACCCCATTAGGCAAGGAATCGCAGCGCGACGATTACACCATGCGGCAGGCGGCTATCGCTAATCGCGTCGCCTACACCACAACGCTTTCCGCGGCGAGCGCGGCATGCGACGCGATTTTGTCGCTCCGATCGAGGGCGCCTTCGGTGCTTTCGCTCCAGGAGTGGCACGCCAGGATTCCGAAGGAGGCGGGCGTCTAGATGGCGAATACTTTCATTCACGAGTCGGCGTACATCGACGAGGGCGCGCAGATCGGAGCCGACACCAAGGTCTGGCACTTCTGTCATGTGCTCGGCGGCGCCGTCATCGGCGAGCGCTGCTCGCTCGGACAGAATGTAGTGGTCATGAACGGCGTCAAGATCGGCAACAACGTGAAGATCCAGAACAACGTATCGGTTTACGAGGGCGTCGAGCTTTCCGACGACGTTTTCTGTGGGCCTTCAATGGTGTTCACCAATGTGCTGAATCCGCGTAGCCACGTTTCGAGGCGCGACGAATACAAGAAAACGCTGGTAGGAAAGGGAGCGACGATTGGAGCGAACGCGACGATCGTCTGCGGGGTGACCCTCGGCGAATACGCCTTCGTGGGCGCTGGAAGCGTGATAACCCGAAACATTCCTGCCTATGCGCTGGTGGTGGGAGTACCGGCGCGCCGCATCGGCTGGATGTGCCAGTGCGGCGAGCGGCTCTCCGAGCGAGATCCGAGCAGCTGCAAGGTATGCGGCACAAAATACAAGCTCGTGGGTGACGAGCTGAGGAGAGTTTCCTAGGTGAGCCCGGAAAGAAGTTTCAGAATCGCATTGGCGGGATGTGGGCGCATCAGCAGGAACCACTTCGAGGCGATCGACAAGATCGATGGGCTGGATCTCGTCGCCGTATCAGACGTGGACTCGGCGCGCGCACAGGACGCCGGCAAGGCGTGGGGAGTTCCCTATTTCACGTCCTATGAAAAAATGCTCGCCGAGGGAAACGCCGACGTGGTGACGATTGCGACGCCGTCGGGGCTTCACCACGAGCAGGGCATCGCCGCAGCGAAGGCCGGGAAGCACGTGGTGATGGAGAAACCGATGTCCATCTCCTTAACCGGTGCGGATGCGCTGGTTCATGCCTGCGACAAGGCGGGCGTGCAGCTGTTCGTCGTCAAGCAGAACCGCCTGAACCCGCCCGTCCAGCTGCTGAAGCGCGCCGTGGACAACAATCGGTTTGGCCGCATCTACATGGCGAGCTGCGTCGTGCATTGGGCGCGTCCACAGGAGTACTACGACCAGGCTCCATGGCGAGGAACGTGGGAGTTCGACGGTGGCGCGTTCATGAACCAGGCTTCCCACTACGTGGATTTGATCCAATGGATCATGGGTCCGGTGGAGAGTGTGATGGCAAAGACCGCCACACTCGCACGCCGCATCGAGACGGAAGACTCGGGGATTGCCATTCTGAAATTCCGCTCGGGCGCGCTCGGGAGCATCCAGGTGACGATGCTCGCGTATCCGAGAAATCTCGAAGGCTCGCTTACTGTCCTCGGCGAAAAGGGCTCGGCCAAGATCGGCGGGACGGCGGTCAACAAGATCGAGCATTGGGAGTTCGCCGAGTACGACGATGACGACAAGCTCGTGGAAAGCGCGAATACGAATCCCCCCAGCGTCTACGGGCTGGGGCATCAGGGCTACTACAGGAATGTTCTGGAGGTCCTGAGAGGAGAGGCAAAGCCCGACACGGATGGGCGCGCCGGCCGGAAGTCCCTCGAATTGATCCTCGGCATCTACGAGTCGGCCAAGACCGGGCGCGAGGTTCCGCTCCCTCTGCGCGCCCAGGTTTGACCCCTAGTCGTGTATCTTTAACAGCCTCTTCCAGCCCCATTCCACCGCGTAGATAAATGGCCGTTCCCCTACTCGATCTGAAGGCTCAGCACGTAACCATCCGTGAATCCGTCGTAAACGCGATGATGAAGGTCGTGGACGATCAGTCTTTCATTCTTGGCGAGCCGGTTGAGCGCTTCGAGCGCGATGTAGCCAAGCTGTCCCAGACGACGCACGCTATCGGCTGCGCCAACGGAACCGATGCGATTCTGCTCGCCCTGCGGGCACTGAACATAGGCAAGGGCGACGACGTCCTTACAACGCCTTTCACCTTTTTTGCGACGGCCGGCGCGGTCCACAACGTGGGCGCGAAACCGGTCTTCGCGGACATAGACCCGGACACCTTCAATCTCTCCGCCGAGTCGATTGCGTCAAGCATCAAGCCCTCGACCAAAGCCGTCATCGCCGTGGATCTGTTCGGCCAGATGGCGCCGCTCGAGACGATCATGGATGCGGCGGGCGATCTGCCGGTGATCGAGGATGCGGCGCAGTCCATCGGGGCGCGTCGGAAGATCGGAGAAAAGTGGGTGATGGCGGGAGAGGCGGCGACGATCGGAACCTTCAGCTTCTTTCCGTCCAAGAATCTTGGGGGATACGGCGACGGCGGCATGATCGTTACGCAGCGCGACGATCTCGCGACTCGCCTCCGCCGGCTGCGCGTCCACGGCGGAATGAAGACGTACTATCACGAGGAAGTCGGATACAACAGCAGGCTGGATGCGCTTCAGGCGGCGGTCTTGTCGGCAAAGCTTCCGATGCTGTCGCTCTGGAGTGCCGCGAGACGAAAGCATGCGGCGTACTACAATGCGGCTTTTGCCGACGTCAACGACGTGCGCACCCCGACCGTCGATCCGGCGAACGAATCCATCTACAATCAGTACACGCTGCGCGTGGCAAAGCGCGACGAGCTGCAGGCACACCTGAAGGAGAAGGGAATCGGCTCCGCCGTTTACTATCCGCTTTCCCTCCACCTGCAGCCCTGCTTCGAGTACCTCGGCTACAAGCGTGGTGCGTTCCCGGAGAGCGAGCGGGCGACGAAGGAAGTGCTGTCGCTGCCGGTGTACCCGGAGCTCGAGCAGTCCCAGATGGACGAAGTGATCGAAGCAGTGCGCGGCTTCTACGGCCGCTAAAAATCCACCGCATTCACAAGTGAGCCCCAGGTGCAACTAAAGGATCAGCTGATCGCCAAAATCGAGAACAGGACGGCGTGTATCGGCATCGTCGGTCTTGGATACGTCGGCTTGCCATTGGCGCTGGAGTTCGCGAAGGCCGGCTTCAAGGTCATTGGCTACGATGTGAGCGAACGCGTGGTGAAGGCGCTGATGTCGGGCAAGTCGCACATCCAGGACGTCCCAAGCGCGGAGCTGCAGGCGCTCGTGAAGGCGGGGAAGTTCGAAGCGACGACCGACGAGGCGAGAATGAAGGAGATGGACGCGGTCTCGATCGCCGTGCCGACGCCGCTTGCCAAGACCCGGGACCCCGACATGGGGTTCGTGCTGGCCGCAGCGGACGCGATTGGGCGCAACTGCCGACCGGGAGTTGTCGTGGTGCTCGAGAGCACGACGTACCCCGGCACGACGCGAGAGCTGATGCAGCCAAAGCTCGAGGCGGCGGGGCTCACGGTTGGTGAAGACTGCTTTCTCGCCTTCAGCCCCGAGCGCGTCGATCCAGGCAACGCGACGTGGAACACGAAGAACACGCCGAAGATAGTGGGCGGGATCACGGCCAACTGCACCGAAGTGGCGAGCGCGCTTTACGCGACGTGTCTGGATACGATTGTTCCCGTGTCGGGGACGGAGACCGCGGAGCTGGTAAAGCTGCTCGAGAACACATTCCGCTCGGTGAACATCGGTCTCGTCAACGAGATGGCGATCGTGTGCGACAAGCTTGGCGTCAACATCTGGGAAGTCATTGACGCGGCGGCGACGAAGCCGTTCGGCTTCATGAAGTTCACGCCCGGCCCGGGAATCGGCGGCCACTGCATCCCGCTCGATCCGCACTATCTCGCGTGGAAGATGCGAACGCTCAACTACAAGACGCGCTTCATCGACCTGGCCAGCGAAATCAACAGCGAGATGCCGGCGATCGTCGTCAGAAAGGTGGCGCAGGCGCTGAACGACGAAAAGAAAGCGGTCAACGGGAGCCGCGTGCTCGTGCTGGGCGTCGCATACAAGAAAGACATTGACGACATGCGCGAAAGTCCCGCGCTCGACGTGATGCGCCTGTTGGAGAGTCAGGGGGCGGACGTCGTGTATCACGATCCCCACGTGCCGAAGTTCCGCGAAGAAGGTCACGAGCACACCAGCGTCCCGCTCTCGGACAAGGAGCTTACCGCTGCTGACGCGGTCGTCATCGTCACTGATCATACGTCGGTCGACTACCAGCGGGTGGTTCACCTCGCGCGGGTCGTCGTCGACACCCGAAACGCGACGGCGAAGCTCGCGAAGGGGAAGGGCAGGATCGTATCGCTCGCGACCGTGACAAACTACGCAACTGCCTAACTCGACCAGTTAATGAACATATCAGTAATAGGCACCGGCTACGTCGGGCTCGTCGTAGGCGCGTGTCTCGCGGAGACTGGCAACAACGTCTGCTGCGCGGACATCGACGAAGGGAAGATTCAACGGCTCAAGAGCAATGACATCCCGATCTATGAGCCAGGCCTGGCGCCACTCGTAGAGCGAAATCAGAAGGAGCAGCGGCTCACCTTCACTACCCAGCTTGCCGAGGCGATTGGTTCGGCCGACGTCATCTTCATCGCCGTAGGGACGCCTCCAGGCGAGGACGGCTCCGCTGATCTCAAGTACGTGCTCCAGGTAGCCGATCTCATTGGCAGGTACATGACGCGAGAGATCGTCGTCGTGACCAAGTCCACCGTGCCGGTCGGCAGCGCGTCGAAGGTCGAGAAGGCGATCGCGAAGGAAGCGAAATTTCCCTTCCACGTCTGCAGCAATCCCGAATTTCTGAAAGAGGGAGCCGCCGTCGAAGATTTCATGCGTCCGGACCGCGTGGTGCTGGGGGTGGCGACCGATCATGCGCGCCGCGTGATGACCGAGATTTACGCGCCTTTCGTGAGAACCGGCAAGCCGATACTGCTGATGGACATCTCGTCGGCGGAGATAACGAAGTACGCCGCGAACGGCATGCTGGCGACGAGGATCTCCTTCATGAATGAGATCGCGAATCTTTGCGACTCTGTCGGAGCGAACGTCGATTCGGTGAGGAAGGGAATCGGGAGCGATTCGCGAATCGGATCGTCGTTTCTGTTTCCTGGACCGGGCTACGGCGGATCGTGCTTTCCAAAAGACATCAAGGCGTTGATCAGTATGGCCACGGGCTGCGGGATCAAGCTCGAGGTGTTGTCGGGAGTGGAGAGCGCCAACGAGCGTCAGAAAACCATACTCATGACGAAGGTGAAGGCCGCGCTTGGCGGTGACCTGCGCGGGCGGCGCGTCGCGGTCTGGGGGCTCGCCTTCAAGGCGGGCACGGACGACATGCGCGAGGCTCCGGCGCTCACACTAATCGACGCGTTGCTTCGCGAGGGAGCGTCGATCTGCGCGCACGACCCCGCCGCCCTCGAGCACACCCGGGGTTTGCTAGGCAACCGAATAGATTATGCTGAGACTAACTATGAGGCGCTCGTCGGCGCGGATGCGTTGGTCGTGGTCACGGACTGGAACGAGTACCGTCACCCTGATTTCGAGCGGGTGAAGCGCACGCTCAAGCAACCGGTCATCGTCGATGGCCGCAATCTTTACGACGTCGAGAAGATGCGGGAGCTGGGCGTGCGATACCATTCAATTGGACGTCCATCCGCATGAACACGCTCGACGGCAGAGGGTAATATCATTCGGATGTTCAGATTCAGACCGCTCCTGCTGATGGTGCTGCTCGTGGCACCGCTGGCGTGCAAACCCCCATTCAACGCGAAACTGTACCCGACCGCCGACAAGCTCTATCAGGTGGCGCTGACGGAGTACAACGCGCGCAGGTTCGACAACGCGGCCAAGGCGTTCGAGAAGCTGACGCTCGACCTGCCCGCGCGCGATCCGCGCCTGCCGCTCGCGTTCTACTACCTGGCCCAGTCGCAGACGCACGAGGGCCAGAACCTGCTTGCGGCGGCAACGTACAATCGCCTGGTAGACGCGTTTCCGCAGGACACCCTGGTGGATGACGCGCTGTACCTTTCGGGCCGCGCTTACCAGCGTGAGTGGAGGCATCCGGAGCTCGACGCCTCGTACGGCACCAACGCCGTCGCCGCATACGAATCCCTGCTGGCGAGCTATCCTGATTCTCCATTTGCCAAGCCGGCGAAGAAAGAGCTCGTCAAGCTGGACGAGTGGCTGGCGAAAAAGGACTATACCACCGGCTACCTTTACTTGAAGCGGAGGGCCTTCGACTCGGCTATCCTGTATTTCAAGGATGTGATCCGACTCCACCCCAGGGCGCCGACGACCAAACAGGCCTAT
>JBBQFZ010000036.1:0-21550 GCA_038322455.1 Gemmatimonadales bacterium
GGCGGACCGTTGAGCACAAGCGGTGCGATCTCGCGCGTAAATCGTTCTACCGCGGCGCGATCGGAGCCCCGAACCCCAAATCGGAGCTGGACCTCAGGCGCGTCGCGTCCATCGCCGGCGAGGCGTCCGTGCGTCGCGTTCGCGCCAACGAACTCGGCAAGGATGCGATCGAACTTGAGTCCGAGCCTGTCCAGCCGCTCCCGAAGAATCGCTTCCGCGACCCTGCCCTTGTCGAGCGCATCCGGCCACGCGTAGACGAGCGTGCCCACCGCCTTGAATCCGGCGCGATACGCAATGGACACTTTGAGCTTGTCCGTCGGGGGTTTTCCTTTGATGCCGGACACGCGCACGCGATCGGTCCCATCGTCGTCGAGGTGAATCGTGGTGAAGTCGGCGACCACATCTGGCGTAATGTACGAATGCGGATCGCCCATCTCGTACACGAGCTGCTCGCTGACGGTCGGAACCGAGACTCGTCCCCCGGTGTCCGGATGTTTTGTCACGACAAAAGTGCCGTCGGCTTTCGCTTCGACCAGGGGATACCCCACGTTGGCAAGATCCGGAATCGATCTCCAGTCGTACAGGCAGTTTCCCCCTGAGCACTGCGCCCCGCACTCGATGATGTGGCCGGCGACGATTCCAGCCGCGAGCAAATCCCAGTTTTCGGCGCCCCAACCGAACTCGTGTCGAAGCGGAGCCATCGTGAGTGCAGTGTCGGTTGATCTCCCTGTGATGACGATGTTGGCACCACCGCGAAGCGCTTCGACGATCGGCTCGGAGCCGAGGTAGGCGTTCGCCGAGAGGACGCGATCGCGAACGGTGGAGAGCGGCTCGCCCGTCTCCATGTTCGCCAGGGCGTGACCCTGGCCAATGAGCTCGTCGAGCCTGACGAGCAGATCATCGCCGGTGACGACGCCGATCTTGAGCTTGTCTTTTCCGCTGCGCTTCGCGCTCACGGACCTGATCGCCTCGGCGCATCCCCTAGGGTTTACGCCGCCGGCGTTGGCCACAACCTTCACCCCGCGGTCGAGCACGGCCGGGAGGATGCTCTCCATGGCTCCCACAAAATCCCGGGCGTAGCCCAGTGATGGGTCACGTTCCTTCTGCTTCTGGAGAATCGACATCGTGACTTCGGCGAGATAGTCCAGCATCAGATAGTCGATCTGTCCGCCTTCGACCTGGCGGCGAGGCGCGTCGAGATCGTCACCCCAGAATCCCTGCCCCGAGGCGACGCGAACCACTTCTTTCAATTGCTTTCTCCAAGGTGGGGCGGCAGCACGAACGGGCCGAGGTGCGGTCCGGGATTGTGCAACGATGCCCTAAGGGCGAGGCTCAGCATCTCGCGCGTGTTTTCGGGATATACGATGGCATCGACGAATCCGCGCGCCGCGGCGTAGCGTGCGTCGAGCTGCTGCTCGTAGTCGGCGCGCATTTCGTCCACGGCGCCCTGGACGTCTTTCACCGGCGGGCCTCCGCTTTTCTTTGCCGCCTCGAGTGCCGGTCCATGGACAGCTTGAATTGCCGACTCGCCCTCCATCACGGCCATGCGTCCGGTGGGCCAGCTGAGAATGAAATCAGGATCGAACCCCTGCCCTGCCATCGCGTAGTATCCAGCGCCCGATGCGTGATTGATGGTGAGGACGATCTTCGGAACGAGAGCCGTCGCCATCGCCTCCACGAATCGCGCGCCCGCCCGAATGATTCCCTCCTGCTCGGCTTCCGTCCCGACCATGAAGCCCGACACATCCTGCACGAAAAGGAGCGGGATTCCCAGTCGATCGCAGCGGTCGATGAAGTACGCGACCTTTTCTGCACTCTCCGCGTAGATGATCCCGCCGAATCGGGGCTTCTCCCCCTCGCGCGCCTTGATGAGCCCGCGCTGATTGGCGATGACGCCCACGGTGATTCCGTCGATGCGCGCGTCGCCGCAGATCATCTCCTTCGCGAGCGACTCCTGAAATTCATCGATCGCTCCGTTGTCGAAGAGCGCGCGCAATATCGCGTGCACGTCGTACGACATGCGGTGATCCGAAGGAAGCAGATCGTAGAGCTCGTCCGTCTTCGCTGTATTGACGCCTTCGCCGGCCATCAGCGCTACGTCGCGGCTCGACGTCGGGAGGCTCTCGATAAGACCCCGAATTTTTGATAGGCAGGATTGATCGTCGTCGAGGGCGTAGTGGGCGACGCCACTGATCTGCGTATGCGTGGCGGCACCGCCCAACGTCTCGGCGTCGACGACCTGACCGGTCGCGCCTTTCACGAGGTTGGGGCCGCCCAGACCCATGAATGAGCTTCCCTTCACCATCAGGATCACGTCGGAGAGCGCGGGCAGATATGCGCCGCCGGCCACGCACTGCCCCATCACCGCTGCGATCTGTGGAATGCGCAGATAGCGACGCATTATCGAGTTGTAGTAGAAGATGCGCGCTGCGCCATACTGACCCGGAAAGACGCCGCCCTGATACGGGAGATTCACTCCGGCCGAATCGACGAGGTACACGATCGGGATCCGGCAACGCATGGCTATCTCCTGCGCGCGGAGAATTTTCCGTATCGTCTCGGGCCACCACGAGCCCGCTTTCACGGTAGCGTCGTTGGCGACGACAACGGTCTCACGTCCATGCACGCGAATGATCGCCGTGACAACGCCGGCGGATGGGGCCTGGCCTTCGTATTGGTCGTATGCGACCAGCAGCCCGATCTCGAGCATGGGGGAGCCCGGGTCGCGGAGGAGCTCGACGCGCTCGCGCGCGGAAAGCTTTCCCTGTTTGTGGAGCTTCTCGATCTTTTTGGCGCCACCGGCCTCGCGCAGCTTGCTCTCGAGCGAGCGCACCTGGTCGCTCAGCTCACGCAGGCGATTGCTCACTAGGCTTCCTGCTTTTCGCGCGCCCGGAACCAGTCCTTGATGTACGCAATAAGCTCACTGGTGGGAGTTCCGGGGCCAAAGAGCTGGCCGATTCCCTGGGCCTGGAGGGCATCCACATCCTCCTTGGGGATGATGCCTCCGCCGGTGATGAGGATATCGTCGCGGCCCTGCGCGCGCACCAGGTCGTTAACGCGCGGGATGAGAGTCATGTGCGCGCCGCTCAGGATAGAGAGACCGATGACGTCGACATCCTCTTGAATCGCAGCGGCCGCGATCATCTCCGGTGTCTGGTGCAGGCCCGTATAGATGACCTCCATCCCCGCATCCCGAAGCGCGGCTGCAACGACCTTTGCGCCGCGATCGTGCCCATCAAGTCCGGGCTTCGCGACTAGAACTCGAATTGGTCTCATAGAGATGTCAAAGTTAGCGGTAGCGACGCGCGCGCGGCAATCGCGATTCCTGAGATGTCATTCCTTCCGCGCCACGAGCAGCATTTCGGACGACGTGCGGCGCAGAGATCTATCGTTGAACCCGTCGTAGGCCTGTTCGACCACCAACCCCGCATCCTGGCACAGCTCGGACAATCGCGTCGCGGTATAGAGTCGAAGACGGTGCTCGCGAAATCCCTTTTTCGTTCCGCGCCTCCACGTCGATCGCACTGTCAGCACGCCGGAAAGCGCATCGAACTCGCGCTCCTGCGCGAACAGCGTCTGGTCGCTCGCGGTCCACCAGTCCTTCACCAGAAAGCGCGCCATGACACCGTCTCGGCTGCCGCCATGCCATACCAGCACCCCGCCGGGTTTGAGCACCCGCGCGAATTCCCGAACCACCTGGGCGTCGTCGCTCGGATGAGCGAAGAAGCCGAACGACGTGAATAAATTGAGCACCGCATCAAACCGCCCCTTCCAGCGCGCCGGCATTCTGCGCATGTCGCCGCGGGTATAGCGAAGCCCGGATCCCGTTCCACGCTTGCGTGCGACGGCGAGGAGATCCGCGGAATAGTCGAGACCGTCGACATCGAATCCGGCTTCGGCCAATAGATGCGCGTGGCGCCCCTGACCGCAGGGCACGTCGAGAATGCGAGAGCCAGCCGGCAATCCAAGAAGCTCGATGAGCCGCGATCCCTCCTGGCGGTCGCGCTCGAGCGTGAAGAGAGGGCCGTACTCCAGCAGATAGTGGGCGTCGAACGCGGACTCCCACCACTCTTGCGATTTCTTCAGAAGAACACTGGCTCGCGGTACGCGCCGAACACCGTCTCCATCGCGGCGCGAATCTCGAAGAGGGTGCAGTAGGCTCGGGCGCAATTGAGAATGTGGGGCATCAGATTCTCAGTCGTGCTCGCCGCCTCACGCAGCGACGCGAGGTGCTTTTCCACGAGCGCGTTGTCGCGATCGGCGCGCATCGTCGCCATGCGGCGACTCTGCTCGCGCTCGGTCTCCTCCGCGATCCTGAGAAGCTCGATCTTGAGCTCGGGCTCGTCGGTCACGAAGTCGTTGACACCGACGATCACGCGCCGATGCTGCTCGATCTCCCACTGCTGCCTGGCGGCCGATTCGTTGATTTTGCGCTGGAGCCATCCCGTCTCCAGTCCGCGCACCACCCCGCCCACCTCAGCGATCTGCTCGAACAGCATCTCCGCTTCGCGCTCGAGCTCCGTGGTCAGCGTCTCCACATAATAGGAGCCGCCCAGCGGGTCGATGACGTTGGGGACTCCGGTCTCGTACGCGAGCACTTGCTGCGTGCGCAGCGCGACCTGGACCGACTCTTCCGTCGGCAAGGCCAACGTCTCGTCCATGGAGTTCGTGTGCAGCGACTGTGTGCCGCCAAGCACCGCGGCCATGGCCTGGTAGGCGACGCGAATCACGTTGTTCATCGGCTGTTGCGCCGTGAGCGTCACGCCGGCTGTCTGTGAATGGAATCGCATCACCAGCGAGCGCGGATCCTTGGCGCCGTAGCGCTCCTTCATGTGGCGCGCCCAGATGCGGCGCGCGGCCCGGAGCTTGGCGATCTCCTCGAAAAAGTCGTTGTGGATGTCCCAGAAGAACGAGAGACGCGGCGAGAACGAGTCGACATCGAGTCCCCGCGCAATTCCCCGTTCCACATAGGTGAATCCATCGGCAAGCGTGAATGCGAGCTCCTGCGCTGCGGTTGCTCCCGCTTCCCGAATATGGTAGCCCGAAATCGAGATCGTATTCCACTGCGGCACGTGCTCGGCGGACCACTCGAAGCAGTCGACGATGAGTCTGAGCGCTGGCTCGATGGGATAGACCCACGCGTGCTGCGCCATGTATTCCTTGAGGATGTCGTTCTGAATCGTGCCGCGTAGGTCTCGCGAATCCACGCCCTGCTTCTCGGCCGCCGCGATGTAGAAGCAGTACAGGATCACGGCTGGACCGTTGATCGTCATCGACGTCGACACCTTGTCGAGCGGGATTCCGTCGAACAGCGTCTCCATGTCGGCGAGACTCGAGATCGCCACGCCACACTTGCCAACTTCGCCCTCGGACCGCGGATGGTCGGAGTCGTATCCCATCAGGGTCGGAAAGTCGAACGCCACGGACAGCCCCGTCTGCCCGTGAGCGAGAAGAAACTTGTATCGCTCGTTGGTGTCACGCGCGCTTCCGAAGCCGGCGAACTGCCTCATCGTCCAGAGCCGTCCGCGATACCCCGTCGGATGGACTCCGCGTGTGTACGGATAGATGCCCGGCATTCCGAGCGCGGCTGGGTCGGTCTCGGCGGCGTCGAGGGGCGTGTAGACCGGCTGGACTTCCCGCTCCGAGTTGGTGAATGCGATGTCCCGCAGCTCGCCCTTCTCGTATTTCTTGCGCCATTCGGCGACTTCCTTTCGAAGCAGGCGCAGCTCGGCGCTCTGCTCTTCGACCGTCGCGATCAATTCCTTCTGGGGGACGGCTTTGGAAGCTGGGCTCTTTAGTTTGCTCACGTTTTGTGCTCTCCGCTTACGAGATCACCGCTCTGACCAAGCAACGCATTCGCGACGCCGAAGGGTGTTGCTTTTCCCGCTTCAACCGAGGGGAGCTGCTCCTCGAGCCAGGCAAGGGTTTTTGAGTCCTTCCACAGCCGGTCGCTGACCTTGCGCTCTACGACGTCCATCACGCGCTCGCGCATTCTCTCACGCCTGCGGGCGTGCAGCGTTCCACTCGCCTCAAGATAAGCAAAGTGCCGGTCGAACGCCGCGACGATCTCGGCGATTCCCTCCTGCTTGGTGCCCACCGCGCTCAACACGGGTGGCGTCCACGTCGTTGGGGTTTTAGTCGCCGCCGCTTCGCGCGCAACGCGCGCGGGATTCATTCGCTCGAGGTCCACGCCGTGGTGCGCGGGCATGCTGCCGAAGGAAACTCCCTTCCGAAGTCCAAGCATTAGCTCGACGTCATTGCGCAGCCGGTCAGCGCCAGGACGATCGGATTTGTTCACGACGAAGATATCGGCCACTTCCATAACGCCGGCCTTCAGGGTCTGAATCGAATCTCCCGATTCCGGGACGAGAATCAGCGCGGTCGAGTCGGCCGTTCGCGCGACATCGAGCTCCGACTGGCCGACGCCCACAGTTTCGATCAGGAGTCGATCGAACCCGAATGCGTCCAGAACGTCGGCGACCTCTCTTGTTGCCGCCGCCAGCCCGCCGAGCGAGCCCCGCGTTGCCATCGACCGGATGAACACTCCCGGGTCGAGCGCGACGTTTTCCATTCGGACGCGATCACCGAGTAGCGCGCCGCCTGTGAACGGCGACGTTGGGTCCACGGCGATGACGCCGACTTTGAGGCCCGCGTCTCGGTAACTCCTCGCCAGGAGCGCAGTGATCGTGCTTTTGCCGGCTCCGGGCGGCCCGGTGAGACCGATGCGTCTCGCTCGCCCTGTGCGAGGGTGCAGCGTGCTGAGAATTTTCTCGAATCCCTCGCGGTGATTCTCGATGATGCTGACTACGCGCGCCAAAGCCGCCGGTTTGCCGGCGTCGAAATCCTCGAGCAGACGCTCAGATGACACGCGCCACGATCCTTTCCTGCTTTCGCCACATGGGCGACGTCGTACGCCTGGCCCCGGCGGGATGGTTGTGGCCGAGCACATGAAGTGTCCCGTGCACGACGAGGCGCAGCAGCTCCTCTTGTCCGGATACTCCCTGACGCTTGGCGTTCGCGCGGGCGACTTCCGCGCAGATGTAGATATCACCGACAACGGGGCCACGTTCGCCGTGACGTCCGAGACCGAACGAGATCACGTCAGTTGGCCCACGATGTCCCAGATATCGCTGATTGAGCTCAGACATCGTCGCCCGGCCGACAAAGGTTATTGAGAGCATTCCGTTCGCGACGCGTTCAGCCTTGAGCGCGGCGCTCGCTGCAGCCTTGACCCGCGCCGTCGAGACCAGCAGGCGGCGCACCGTGGAGGAAACGTCGATCGCGATGCTCACGGAGGGTTGGGTGGGCCCGGCTCGATTCTATGCCCTATGTGCCGGCATCTGCTGCGTACGCTTTGATGATCTCGCGCACCAGCCGATGGCGTACGACATCGGCGTCAGTCAGATAATAGAATCCGATTCCGTCGATGCCGGGCAGGATGCGCTCGATCTGCACCAGCCCGGAATCTTCGCGTTTGGGCAGATCGATCTGCGTCTTGTCGCCGGTTATGACGGCCTTCGAATTCACGCCGAGCCGGGTGAGAAACATCTTCATCTGCGCGGCGGTCGCGTTCTGCGCCTCGTCGAGAATCACAAACGCATCGGCCAGCGTGCGTCCGCGCATGTACGCCAATGGCGCGATCTCGATCGTGCGGGTCTCCAGAGATTTCTGCACACGCTCGGGGGGCATCATGTCCTCGAGCGCATCATAGAGAGGACGCAGATAGGGATCGACTTTCGCCTGCATGTCGCCCGGCAGGAAGCCGAGGCTCTCGCCCGCTTCGACCGCCGGCCGCGCGAGGACGATCCGACGAACCCGCTTTCTCGCGAGAGCGTCCACGGCGGCGGCGACCGCCAGGTACGTCTTTCCGGTACCGGCCGGCCCAATTCCCACGACGATGTCGTTCTCCGCCATCAGCTTCATGTACTCGGCCTGACCGTTCGTCTTTGCCTGAATGATCTTCCGCACACCGGGCAGGACAATCCGCGTCTCATTGTCCACTCCGTTGCCGTTCCCTTCGCGCGGGCCTTCGATGCTCATCCGAAGCACGTCGTCAGCCGTGAGTGGCATCTGCTGCTTGGCGGTGTCGATCATTCGCTGCGCGATCGGAATGGCGCGGGCGACTGCATCGGCAGGTCCGCTTACCGCCAGCGTCTCGCCACGCAGCGCGATTTTGGCGCCCGTCTGCTTCGCCAGCTCGACGAGGTTCTCGTCGTTGACGCCGGCGAGCGTCAGCATGTCTGCGCCTTCTGTCGAGAGGCGCTGGATCGTTGTCTCTTCGCTCACGTCTGGTTGGTCATGTTCTGAAGATGCAGGTCCCTCAGGTCTTCGGGTGGCACGGGGGATGGCGCGTTCTCGAACAGCGCTCTCGCCGCCGTGGTTTTTGGAAACGCAATCACATCACGCAACGATGTCGCCCCGGCAAGCATCATCGCGATTCTGTCGAAGCCCAGCGCGATCCCGCCGTGCGGTGGGGCCCCGCCACTCAGCGCGTCGAGGAGAAATCCGAACCGGGTCTGTGCGCTCTTCTCATCGATTCCGAGCAGAGAGAGAATCCGCCGCTGCAAACGTGGGTCGTTGATCCGAATACTCCCCCCGCCCAGCTCGGTTCCGTTGAAGACGACGTCGTAAGCCAGGGCTCGGGCTTTTTCTGGCGCGGAGTCGAGCAGGTGAAGATCATCGGGATGCGGCGCCGTGAAAGGATGGTGCACCGAGCTGAGCGTGCCGTTCTGCTCGCGTATGAACATCGGGAAATCGGTGACCCAGAGAAAAGAGTTGGTTTTCTCCGGAACCATCGACAGCCGCTGCGCGACATCCTGCCGGGCGCGATCGAGTGCCGGACTCGAGATGTGCTCCCCGGCCGCGACAAGAAGACACAGCTCGCCCTCGCCAATGCCCAGATGGTTGGCGCCCGCGTCGCTCACAAATTTCGCAGCAGGACCCTCGAGGCCGTTCGGACCGCGCTTGAGGCGGATTAGTCCGCCGGCGCCCGCCGACTTGGCGATCGCTTCGATTTCATCCACCTGCTTGCGGGATAGCGTCGCACCGCCTGGCACCTTGAACCCCCGTACCCGTCCCCCTGCTGCCAGAGCGGAGCTCGTGATGCTGAACTCCGACCCGCGAAATGCATCGCTCGCGTCGAACAGCTCGAGCGAGTATCGCAGATCCGGCCGATCCGATCCGAACCGTTCCATCGCGTCGGCGTACGTGAGTCTCGCGAAGCGCGTCGGAACTTCTTGAGACACCTGTTGGAACAACGTGGTAAGCAAACCCTCGGTCAGCGCAATTATGTCTTCGGGCTCGATGAACGAAGCCTCGATATCGATCTGCGTGAACTCGGGCTGTCTGTCGGCGCGCAGATCCTCGTCGCGGAAGCAGCGCGCGATCTGGAAGTAACGATCGAAGCCGGAGATCATCAGCAGCTGCTTGTACAGCTGCGGCGACTGCGGAAGCGCGTAGAACTCGCCCGGATGCACCCTGCTCGGCACGAGATAATCGCGCGCGCCCTCCGGCGTCGGCTTGGTTAGGATCGGCGTTTCGATCTCCAGAAACCCGCGCTCGTCGAGAAACCGGCGCGTCGCCTGCTGAAGGTTGTGCCGCAGAATGAGATTCTTCTGCAGGTCGAAGCGGCGCAGGTCGAGGTTCCGATGCTTGAGCCGCAGTTCCTCCGCGGGAAGCTTTTCTCCCCTGCCGCGCGCAACCGGTATCGCGGGCGTCTCAGCGGGACCCACTACCTGGAAATCGCGTGCGCGGATTTCGATGTCGCCGGTTTCCATCTCCGCGTTTCGCATCTCGGTCGGACGCGTGGCGACTTCGCCCTCCAGCTGGATCACGGTCTCGAGGCCGAGCTTTCCGGCGCGCTCGATTACATCGGCTGCGGCCCACCTCGGATCGAAGGAAATCTGGAGGATGCCCGCCCGATCCCGGAGGTCAAGGAAGACAATTCCACCGAGATTCCGCGTGCGATGTACCCAGCCACCGAGTTTCACTTTGGCACCGGCGTGCGGGGCTCTCAGCTCGCCGGCCAGATGCGTGCGCTTGGCCGTCGCGAAACGGGACGAAGAAGGCGTGGAGGTCAGCGCCGCGAGGAGTGGGTCGAGAAAGGCATCAAGAGGGGTTAAATTTAGTAGTCGCATAGACTTGGTGGAAGGAGCACGATGCAGAAAAAGACAGATCGGGAGCCCACGCCCGCTACGAGGAATCTCCTGAACATGCTCCCTTCCGAGGCCGAGCAGACGCTAAGGGATTTTGCGATGGCGAACGGTGAAAAGCCGTTCCGCGGATCTCAGGTGGTGAGGCATCTGTGGC
Source organism: Gemmatimonadales bacterium (assembly GCA_038322455.1). Classification (GTDB taxonomy): domain Bacteria; phylum Gemmatimonadota; class Gemmatimonadetes; order Gemmatimonadales; family Gemmatimonadaceae; genus UBA4720. Next base: position 10,309 of record JBBQFZ010000036.1, read on the forward strand.
AGAACCCCGCCGCGAGCTTCGCCGCGATGACGGATCTGCCCGCGGCATTCCGCGCACTACTCGACGAGCACTTTACGATTCCGAGACTCGCGCTGGCCACACGCCAATCGTCGAGCGATGGCACGGAGAAGTTTCTTTTCAGGCTCGACGACGGCGAGTTCATAGAGACCGTAGCGATCCCCGAGGGATCACGCCTCACCCTTTGCATCTCATCCCAGGCCGGATGCGCGCTTCAGTGCGCGTTCTGCGCGACGGGAGCGATGGGCTTCACACGAAACCTTCAGATGTTCGAGATCGCGGGTCAGGTGCGCGAAGTGAAGCTGCTCGATCCAGCAAAAGCCGTGACGAACGTGGTCTTCATGGGTATGGGTGAGCCGCTCATGAACTGGAAGGCGGTAGATCCCGCTCTCACCGTCCTCAACTCCGCGGCGGCGCTTGGGATTGGCGCGCGACACATCACCGTCTCCACCGTTGGCGTGCTACCCGGAATCGTGGCCCTCGGTGAGCGTCCTGAGCAATTCCGTCTCGCGATCTCCATCCACGCGCCGAACGACCAGCTTCGGCAGTCCCTGATGCCGATCAACACGAAGTATCCGCTCGCGACCGTGATCGATGCCGCGAAGGTCTTCGATCGGCGCGTCACATTCGAGTACGTGATGCTCGGCGGAATCAACGACGGCGCGGAACAAGTAGCTCAACTCGCCACGCTGGCGAGGGAATGCCGGGCATTCGTAAATCTCATTCCACTTCATCCGGGTGGAGCAGGAAATTTCACCCCAAGCTCCGCCGAGCAAATTCACTGGTTTGCCCGGCGCCTGAGAGCAGCCGGTGTCGAAGTCGCGGTGAGAAAGAGCCGCGGCATGGACATCGCCGCGGCATGCGGACAGTTACGGGTGGAACGGCAGCGCCGGCGCGCGCCAATCGGCACCGAGGATGACGGTAACGTCCAGGTAGCGTGAGCTGTCCGGACGCTCGAGGACGGTAGCGTTTATCGCCCTCCCGACGCGGGCGGCCCAATCCGGATGCGCCGAGCGATCGAGGACCAGGGTATTCGCCATCCGATCCGGATTCGTTCCTGAGCCCACGACGTCAAAGCCAAGCTCACGAAGGAGCTGAGTCGCGCGACGCGCCAGGCCCGGCGTCCGCGTCGCGTTCAGCACCTCGACTTTGATACGCACACCTTGGGGTGGCTTCGCGTTGTCGGGCACCGAAGCCACGGTAGTGCGGGCTCGATCGTGCAGCGCCCGCACACCAAACCAGATCAGTGCGCCCAGAACGATCAGCGCGAGGAGGATTCTTCCGTAGCGCCGCCCTTTGAGAGTCACCGCAAGCTGTTCCAGAGCTCGACGGTCTCGGGGAAGATGTGATTGCCTTCGCGCACCGACCATTCGAGTCGAAAGCGCACCACCTGCCGGAACACTCCCTCGAAGTTGTGCGGCACCTGACTCGCCAGGAATCCGCGATCCTCGGCGAGAAACTTTCGGCCCGGCTCGAGATAGTCAGCCATGTACAGCGCGCGTCCGGTTCGATCCCAGCTCGCGTGCCCGACCGTGTGATATCGAATGGCATCGATCAGGCTCTGCCTTCGCTCTCCCGCCTCTTCCAGCTTTATCGCGGCGGCGGGTCCATGCAGCAGTCCATCGGGCGAAGTGCGATCGCCCGTTATCTCACGCAGCTCGGCGACCGCGGCATCCCGAAGCGCATCGTGCCAGGTGCCCGCGTCAATCCAGGTGTTCGCGTCCTCTGGGCTCAGACGCATCGCCGCGCCCCACGCTCGCAGGAGCGACGTGACGCGTTGTATATGCGCGAAGCGCCGCTCGCTGACCTCGGCCCATGCGGGCAATCCGGATTCCGTGACGCGCACCATTAAAAAATGATGTTGTCGATCAGTTTCGTTTCGCCCACTCTCACCGCGCCGACGGCCGCGTCACCGTGGCGTACGGTATTGACCCGCTGAAACGTGTCGGCATTTACCGCAGCCAGGTAGCGGGGCGTCAGCCCCGTCACACGCTCGAGCATCCGCCACCCGATCGCTTCGAGCGCGCTCGCCCGCCGCTCACCCTTGGCGAACGCGCCGCGCATCGCGAAGAGAGCCCTCGACAGAATCAGTCCGAGCTCTCTGTCCCTCGCCGAGAGGTATCGATTCCTGCTGGACATCGCCAAGCCGTCCGGATCTCGCAGTACGGGCACCACATGAATCCCCACCGCAAAGTTGAGATCGCGCACCATGGCCTTGATGCACGCCACCTGCTGAAGGTCCTTCTGACCGAAAATCGCTACGTCCGGCATCACCACGTTGAAAAGTTTCGCGACAACGGTGAGCACCCCCTCGAAGTGATGCGGCCGCACCGCCCCCTCCCACTCCTTTCCGATGCTGCCCGGATGGACTATCACGACCGGAGAGTGTTCCGGGTACATGTCTTCCCTGGTAGGAGCGAAGAGAAAATCGACTTCCCTTCCCTCAGCCAGCTTGGCGTCGTCCGCGAGCATCCGCGGATATCTGTCAAAGTCTTCGCTTGGCCCGAACTGCAGTGGGTTGACGAAGATGCTCATGACGACGATGTCGGCCATCCGCTTCGCTTCGTCCACGAGCGTTAGATGGCCCTCGTGCAGGGCGCCCATCGTCGGGACAAACGCTATGCTTTTGCCATCTGCTCTCGCGTGGGCAACCACCCCGCGCATCTCAGCCAGTGTCTCGACGGCCTGCATCACTAAAAACTGTGGTCGGCATCCGGATAGGTGCCGCTCCTCACATCGCGCGCCCAGCTTCCGATCGCGGAGCGTACCTCGTCAGCCATCTCCGCGTATTTCTTGAGGAACTTGGGCTGGAAGGTTTCGTTCAGGCCCAGCACATCGGGGAGGACGAGAACCTGGCCGTCACAATTCACCCCCGCACCTATTCCTATCGTTGGAATCCCGACAGCTGCCGTGACTCGCGCAGATACCGCGGCCGGAACGAGCTCGAGAACTATCGCGAATGCTCCCGCGCCCTCAAGCCCTTTCGCCTCCGCGATCAGCCGCTCGGCGCCCTCTTCCTCACGACCCTGAACGCGGGCTCCGCCGAGGGTGTTGACCGACTGCGGAGTGAATCCAATGTGCGCGACAACAGGAATCCCGGTGCGTACGAGCGCATGAACTGTATCGAGCATCTCGGGACTCCCCCCTTCGACTTTGACCGCGCCCGCGCCAGACTCCTGAATCGCGCGTCCGCAATTGAGTACCGCGCTCTCGATGCTCGCCTGGTAAGACAGAAACGGCATGTCTATGATGATCAGCGCCCGCTTCGCTCCCCGTCGCACGGCCGATGCGTGGTAGATCATGTGATCGAGGGTCACAGGAAGCGTGGATGAATAGCCCATTATCGCCGTTCCCACAGAGTCTCCGACCAGAATCGCATCCACTCCGGCTTCGTCCACCAGTCGCCCAAAGAGCGCGTCGTAGGCCGTCATCACGACCAGCTTTTCTCCTTTGCGCTTGCGCTCGGCGAAATCGCGGACGGTTATCGGCCGCTCCTCCGATTTCGGTTTATTCAACTCTCGCGCCTCGCAATTCCGCCAGCTCGCGAAGCCAGAAATCGCGATTGGAGAGCTGGGGATGCGGCACGGTTAGCCCCGGCTCACGCACGGCCTGCTTCTCGAACAGCACGATGTCCAGATCGAGCGTGCGCGGTCCCCACCGCGCAGAGCGCACGCGTCCGGCGTCGGCTTCTATGCGGTGGAGCTCCGTGAGAAGCTCGGCGGGAGCCAGCACGGTTTCGATTGCGATCATCTGATTGAGAAAGGGTCCCTGCGCTATTGGTCCGATCGGAGCCGTCTCGAGAACTTCGGTCTGACCCAACACCCGCGTTCCGGCCAGCCGGGCAATCGCATCCCGCGCCTGGGCCAAAAATACTTCACGCTGGCCGAGGTTGGAGCCAAGCGCCACGTATGCGATGTCCTTCACGCACGCTCTCGCTCGACTGCCACCTCTGCGTAGGCGAGCGGACCTGGAAGAGCCACGTTTGGCTTGCGCACGGCGATGCGCACTTTCGACACGAGCGAAAGCTGGAGCGCGCGCTCGGCGATGCGTTCTCCGACTTCCTCCAGAAAGCTTATGTGGCCCTTCGTGACGACGTCGGCCACCATGTCGTAGACGCTACGATAGTCGACGATATCCTTGGCGGAGAGCTGGCCATTCGCGCGCCGGACCCAGAGAGATGCGTCCACCTCGATTGACTGCGCGATCTCCGCTTCGTGAGGGAGCACACCAATGCGGGCATGAAATCGCATCGCCTTGAGTGTCACGACGTCCGTCGCTGCGAATTCGCTAGCCATCGAGCGCCTCTCTCAGGCTCCTGGTGAGCGCGAGAACCGCGGCGGGGCTCTCCTCAGCTGCCCGCACGATCGCGCTCCCAACCACCACGCCGTCGGCGAGGGCTCCGACGCTCCGCGCCTGCGCGGGCGACGATATTCCGAATCCAACGCATATGGGAAGTGAAGTGGTGGAGCGCAGTCTCAAGATCGTTTCCGGAAGAGAGGCCGCTGTGGTTTCCTGCAGACCGGTGACGCCGAGCCGACTGATAAGATAAACGAACCCGCTGCCGTGCCGGGCGATCTCCATCATGCGCTCGCGCGGCGTGGTGGGCGCGACGAGCCTTATGAATGCGAGCGGGCTATTGCCGAGCCATTCCTCGCGCTTGGGATCGGCGCCGACGGGAATGTCAGTGATGAGGATCCCGCTCGCGCCCGCATCCGCGGCGCGGACGAGCGCGTCGCTGCCGGCTGCAAGAATCGGGTTCAGGTAGCTGAAGAGAACGACGGGAATGCCGAGCCTGGCTTTCTCAACGAGGTCGAGCGCGCCGTCGTACGTCATTCCGCCTTCAAGGGCTTTTTGGGAGCTGGCCTGGATGATTGGTCCGTCCGCGATGGGATCCGAGAACGGGACGCCGAGCTCCACAATGTCGGCCCCGCCCTCCTCGAGCGCGTGAAGGACTGCGAGGGAGCGCGACAGATCGGGATGGCCGGCGGTGACGTAGCAGACCAGTGCCCGGCGAGATTCTTTGCTAAGTGCGTCGAATCGACGCGCGATTGCGTTAGATGAGGTAGTCGCCGGGGGTGATGCCATACCGTTCGGGGTCCGCCGTCTTGATGATTGTGCGCGCGTACTGGCCACCGGCCTCCGGGATCGCGAGGTCTATTGTGAGCGGCGGGCTGACTCTGTTGCCCTGAGCGTCGCTGATAATCTTAACGATCGGCCTGGACAATGCCTCGGGATTCGGATTGGACGCCGAAACGACGGCGAGCTCGAAGGTGTCGAGGACGACGAGCGTTCCCACCGGGTAGATGCCGAGCAGGTTGATGAAGGCCTTGACGAGGACCTGATCCAGGCCACGGCGCGGATTGTCCCGCATTTCTTCCAGCACCGCCGAAGGTGCCAGAACTTCCGTCTTATAAACACGCCGCGAGGTCGCAGCATCGTAGCCGTCAGCAATCGATACGATCTTGCTCAGCAGACTCACCTGACGCGGACGAATCGCCTTCGGATATCCCGTCAGGTCGATCTTCATGTGATGCTCATGGCAAACCGTCATCGCGCGGTACGAAAGCTCTTCCTGCTGGCGCCGGAACTGGAATAGAACAAGCACGCCGAGCCATGGGTGCGCGGCCATCCACTTCCACTCTTCGTCCGTGAGCTCGCCGGTCTTCTGAAGCAGATCGAGCGGCACTCGTGACTTGCCAATGTCGTGCATCAGCGCGGCGAGCCCAAGCTCGTACAGCTGGAGCTTGTTCATCCCCAGCCGGCGGCCGAGCGCAATCGAGAAAATGCACACGTTCACCGAATGCGTGAATGTGTATTCGTCGTAGTCGCGGATTGCGGTCAAGCCGATGAGCGAGGTCTCCTCATTCAGCACCTGGTCGACGATGCCCTGCACCACGCGCTTGATCTTTCTTATGTTCGGGGTCTTTCCGATCCGCACCGAATTGATCACATCCCTGGTTACCGCTACCGACTGGGAATACGTGCGGTTGGCAGCGGCCTTGGATTCCTCGTTGAACTCGCGGTCCATCTGCGTCTCGGTCGGCTCGTCGAGCTGGAAAGTCTCGATTTTGGTTTCCTTGAGCCGCTTGACGATCTCCTGATACCTCTCACGGGGCGCACCCTTGGCTTCGGCACCGAGCAATGAGAGAAGCACCGTCCAATCTCTCGCGTTCCCGTTGGTGCCGACGTGTATCGCGCCAATGCCCGCCAGCTTGCAGAGGGTGAGAATGTGACCGAACGTCGCGTAGTTGCTGAGGTCGAGCCGCAGCCGTGTCGAATTGATGAAAATGAACTCGCCCGACACCCGGAACTCGAGCTCAGACTCCTCGGCACGAAGCTCCTCGGCTACCTGCGACAGCTCCGCGAGTGTTTTCTGCACCGCGTTGTGCTCGAGCGGATAGAGCTTGATCGCTCTCAGTGCGGCGTAGAAAGCGACCATGAAACTCCGGCCGCCTCGACGAACGTTCCCGCTCGACTGGCGCTCCTCGCTGCGAACGGATTTCGACACCGGGGTCACGGCACTCATGTGGCGGAGCTCCGGATTGCGCGGCTGACGGCATTGCGCACGATGACATCCTTCTCTGCGCTGGCCCTGTTGAGTGCATCCATGGCTTTCTGGGATCCGATCTTCCCCAGCGCCATCGCGGCGCACGCGCGGATCTCGGAATCATCGCGCTTCCCCATGAATCCTTTCGCGTTCAAAAGACCGTCCAGAAGTACGATCCCGCTATCTCCCGAGAGAAGCCCATATGCCTCGAAAAAGGCCATTTTCTCGGTGAGATTGCTTTCCCGCAGGTCCTTGCCCTTGATCGCAGCCTCTATTCGTGGGAGCGAAGCTCGCGCATTGCGTGCGCCCAAAGCCCTCACGGCCGCGATTCGCACTTCGCGATCCTCGTCCGCTACGGCGCGCTCGAGCATCTGCATTGCGCCTGGCGATCCGATTCCGGTGAGCGCGATGACCGCCGCGACTCGCATCTCGGGCTCTCCTACCGAGAGCATTTTGCCCAGCGCGGGCACCGCCGCGGCCGATTTCAGAGCTGCGGCCCGCCGGATCGCTTCCATCACGACCGCTTCGTCGTCCGAGCCGATCAGCCGGATCAGTTCGGCACTGTGCGTTGAAGCAAGTCGTGTGGCGGCGAGCTCGAGGAGCATCTTGAGCTGCGGGTTTGTGCTCCGGCTGATCCACGAGAGGATCGTTTCCAACGCGCGCGGCTGTAGAATCGCGAACAGCTCGTCGAGCTCCATCTGCGGGGCGCGGAGCGGTGACGCCTCGAGTGCCTGAAGCAGCTGACCGAGGGGCTTCGGGTCGCTCATCAGCTCGCCCATTTGCGTCAGCCGCTGCTTCTGGGCATCGAGCACGTCCGGCGCCCGGCCAGCGGTCACGTTTGCTTCGCGAAGCAGATACGCTGCGTTTCTGTACTGCGCAGTGGAAAGCAGGATGAGAAGGAAATAGTCCAGAAGACCGCATATCTCTTCGCGCACCGTCGGATCTTTATGCGCCTCGAAGATATCCAGCAGCGACGCAATCACGGCGGGTCTCAAATCGGTGGAGAATTCCCGCCTGATCTCGCCCTGGAGATATTCGACTTCGCGGTCGTCCAGGAAATAGAGCGTGGCATCGAAATCGTCGAGCTTCGCTATCGAGGAGTTCGTCGCCTGGAGTCCCGCCTCGGCCTGCGCCGGTGAGAGGATTTTTTCCTTCTGCTCCGCACGCTCCATTGACTCTACGCCAGGACCACCTTCAGCAGTGAGATCAACGTACCGGTACTGGAGCGTCGCGAACTCGCGCTCCCACATCAGCGTCAGCAGATCGTCGTCGTCGTCCGTCGCCTTCCTTACCCGCTGAAGGATGTCGAAGAGAATCGCCAACTCTTCGTCCTCGAATCCCTTGAGAATCTTCAGCTCGCGGATCCCGTCCTTGTAGAAAAGCCAGGCCAAGTTGTCGCTGGTTCTTTCCTGCTCGTTCAGTACGACGCGTCCTTCCCACGTCAGCTGTGTCTCAACGACCTGGAGGTCCAGCTCGTCGGTGTGCTGCCAAAGGGTCGCGAACGCTTCCCGCACCGTCTCGAGCGACCGCGCGTGCATGGGGTTGTTGGGCAGGTACAGCTGGTGCGCGCGGACAGCCTTCACGAAGGCCTTCAGCAGATCCGTGACGTAAACGATCGGAAAGGACGGCTCGTCGAGCTCGCTCTGCGCCGAGTTGGCTGTTGCCGGAGTTGTCATTCGGGAAGAAGTCCCATCTGTGTTATCTGCGCGAGATCTTTATCGCCCCGGCCGCTGATGCAGATCAGCACTGCGTCATTTGCCTTCCAACGGTTCTTGTCTTTGACGACCCAGGCGACCGCGTGTGACGTTTCCAGAGCGGGGATTATCCCCTCCATGCGGCTCAAAATCCGAAGTCCGTCGACCGCCTCGGCGTCGGTGATCGACACGTAGAGCGCTCGACCGCTGTCTTTCAGGTGGGAATGCTCCGGGCCCACGCCGGGATAATCCAGCCCGGCGGAGATGGAATGGGCTGGATGGACCTGCCCGTTCTCGTCCTGCAGGAGGTAGCTGAGCGAGCCATGCAGCACCCCGGGAATACCCCGCTGGAGCGAGGCCGAGTGCTCGCCGCTATCGAGTCCCCGCCCGGCCGCCTCGACCCCGACCAGCTCTACCGACTTGTCCTCAACGAAGGAGTGGAAGATGCCCATCGCGTTCGATCCGCCACCGACGCATGCGACAACCGTGGTGGGCAGGCGGCCGGCGAGGCCCAACATCTGGGCCTTCGCCTCCGTTCCGATCACCGCCTGGAGGTCGCGCACCATTCGGGGATAGGGCGCGGGCCCCACTACCGACCCGATGATGTAATAGCTGTCGTTGACGTTGGTGACCCAATCGCGGATCGCCTCGCTCGTGGCATCCTTCAGCGTTCGGGTTCCGGAAAGCACTGGAACCACCTTCGCTCCCATCAGCCGCATGCGGAAAACGTTGAGCTCCTGGCGCCGCATGTCCTCCTCGCCCATGTACACCGTGCAGTCGAGCCCGAATCGCGCACACACCGTGGCCGTCGCCACTCCGTGCTGGCCTGCCCCGGTCTCGGCGATTATGCGGCGCTTGCCCATTCGCCGAGCGAGGAGCGCCTGCCCAAGCGCGTTGTTGATCTTGTGCGCGCCCGTGTGGTTCAGATCCTCGCGCTTGAGATAGACGGCGCACCCGACCTCCTCCGACAGGCGGGGGGCCGTGCTGAGTGGCGACGGGCGCCCCACATATTCCTTGAGAAGCCTGTCCAAATCATTGGTGAACGCTGGATCACGCATTGCTTCGTCGAACGCGGCATCGAGCTCATCGAGCGCAGGGATGAGCGTCTCGGGAACGTAGCGTCCGCCGAACGCGCCAAAACGGTACTCCGTGTCTGTCGACATCTAGGGAATCGGCGTCCCGGAGACCGCGGCGTAAAACTCCCGCATCAGCCACGGATCCTTGATTCCGGCGGCGCTCTCCACACCGGACGACACGTCTACCACATCGGGCGCGAGTGTGCGGATGGCGGAGGCGACGTTTTCGGGCTTGAGACCCCCAGCCAATACGACCGCTGCACTTCCACGATCTAGAGCGAGATCGACGGCGAGCTCATCCCAGGGGAGTGCCTTACCGGTACCTCCAAGCCGTGTCTCGCTTCGCGCATCGAGCACGATCCCATCGGCTACGTCGAAGAGCGTGAGAGCTTCGGTGGGAATGTGGCTGCCCGCAATTCTGATGGCAGCCCAGATCTCACCACTGAACTTCTCCCGAATTGCGCTCACCTCCTTCGGCGTGGGGTCGGCATGAAGCTGGACGACATGAAGCCGGGCGTCGTCCAGGGTACGCGCGATCGTGTCCGCGTCGTTGGTGCCGAAAACTCCCACGCGCCTGACCTTGTCGCCGGCCGCATCAAGAATCTGCCTCGCCACCTCCGGCGTTACACGCCGTGGACCGTCGGCGAACACTACGCCTATGTAGGTTGCGCCGATTTCGGCGGCGAGGGCCGCGTCCTGGGGCCGCGTCATGCCGCAGAATTTAACCTTTGCGAGCATCGACTATCCGAGCTACGGCGACGAGCGAGCGAAGGACTTTTTCAGGGTCAGGCGACTTTGACAGCTCCGATCCGACCAGCACCGAGTCTGCTCCCGCCGACGCCACGCGTACAACGTCGGCCTCGGACCGCACGCCGCTTTCCGCGATCGCCACGATGTCGCGCGGAATCAAGGGCAGCAGGCGCGACGACGTGTCGGGATCGATTTCCAGCGTCTCGAGATTGCGGTTGTTGACTCCAATTAATTTCGCACCAAGCGAGAGCGCGAGATCCAGCTCGCGCTCATCCCGCACCTCGACGAGAATTTCGATCCCGAAGTCCAATCCTGCCCGAATGAGCTTCTCGAGGCGAGCGGGCTCGACAGCTCTCGCGATGACGAGTGCCGCAGATGCGCCCAGCACGCGGGCTTCCAGAATCTGAACGACATCAACGTGAAAATCCTTCTTGAGCAGCGGAAGGTTCACGGTGGCGCGCGCCTTGGTGAGGTCATCGTTCGACCCGCTGAATCGGCGGGGCTCGGTGAGAATTGAAATCGCCGCGGCGCCGCCAGCCTCATACGCGCGGAGTTGCTTCTCGATGTCCATGTGCTCGTTGATCGGCCCTTTCGAAGGCGAGGAGCGCTTTACCTCGGCGATGACGGTGACATTTGCGCGCCGGAGAGCAAATCCAAAGCTCGCGGGGCTGGGGAGCTTCTCGATTGCGCGTGCGAGCTCCTGGACGCGGGGCGTGAGGGAAGCTGCGCGTGCGAGCGCATCCGCGGTCAGCTCGCCGAGTGTTCCACTTGGGGGAGTCCACGGAGAAAGAGCTTGCGCTTCGGTCGATCTTCGGCTAACGTAGGAATTCGGCAAATGTTCGGTAGGATCGACGGGTCCGTTCTCAAACCAGCCGCGGAAAGAGGATATGTCGCTTACAAAACGCCAGCGGGAGATTCTTACCTACCTCGCGAATTACACTGAGGAGCACGGATACGCGCCCAGCTTCGAGGAGATTGCGACTCAGTTTAACTATAACTCCCTCGCAACAGTCCACGAACATCTCACCAATCTGGATCGCAAAGGCTACATCAAGCGAGCGAACAACTAGAGTCGTGGCATCGAGCTCATGCCATCGGAAGCTCTTCCGCGGGCAAAGTCACTTCCGCTGCTGGGCACCGTAGCGGCCGGCCTACCG
>JBBQFZ010000037.1:0-21550 GCA_038322455.1 Gemmatimonadales bacterium
CACCGTCGTGCATTTCCACGGGCTTGAGCTGCCGAACGATCAGGACGGCGTTCCCTTCATCACCCAGAAGCCGATCAAGCCGGGCGAGACGTTCGCATATGAGTTCACGGCACCAAATCCCGGCTCGCACATGTACCACTCGCACCACAATTCCGCCACGCAGGTGGGGCTGGGACTCCTCGGCGCATTCATCATCGAGCCCAAAAACCCGGCGCCCATCGAGAAGGCGGACATCGATTACGTCCTGGTGCTCAACGACGGCATGCACGGCTACACCTTAAACGGCAAGAGCTTCCCCGCGACGGAGCCGATCGTTGCCAAGCTCGGACAAAAACTTCGTATCCGCTACATGAACGAAGGCATGATGATCCATCCAATGCACCTGCACGGGATGCACATGACCGTCATCGCGAAAGATGGTTGGCTGCAGCCCGCTCCCTGGAAGTGCGACACGCTTAACATCGCTCCCGGCGAGCGCTGGGATGTGATCGTAAACTGCAACAATCCCGGAACGTGGGCCTTTCACTGTCACATCCTGCCGCACGCGGAATCGGACCACGGAATGTTTGGAATGGTCACCGCGCTCGTGGTCAAGTGAGACGACGATGACAAGTCAGTCGCTGTCCACCACGTTCGCTCCCGTCACGCGAAAAACGCACCGCCCTTCGGTACCCTCGTGGCTGCGCGCGATTCTTGGCGTTCCCCTGGAGACAAAAGTACTGGGCGCGAATTTGACCATACTGGGAATTGCGATCGCGGCGCTTCGCCTCCCGCGGAATTCGAGCGTGGTGCAGTGGCCCGAGCTGGCCGTTCTCTTCGGCGCGCTCGCGGCGGGCGTGGCCGTCAACTACGTGCTCGTCCGGCTGGCGCTGAAGCCGGTCCAGGACCTCGAGCTGATCGCGAGGCGAGTCTCGCAGGGAAAAATCAGAGAGCGCGTCCCCGCTTCTCTCATCGCCGATCCGGATCTGGCGCACCTCGCTGCGACCATGAACGAAATGCTCGATTCTCTGGCCGCCGGTCGCGAACGGATGCGGAAGCTCGGCGCGGAAGTCGTGTATGCCCAGGAGAAGGAACGCGCGCAGGTTGCCCGGGATCTTCATGATTCGGTAGCGCAAACCCTCGCCGCGGCTGGATTTCAGGTCGCGGCGGCCGCCAACCAGGTCGGGCTTAGCGCCGGCAGTGTCCCCCTGGCAAGCGCGAGGGAACTTCTGCGCGCCGCGCTTGAGGAAATCCGAACCCTTTCGAGGTCGCTCCACCCTCGCGTAGCGGACGACCTGGGCCTGCCAGCGGCTCTGGAATCGCTCGCCGACGCCACGCGGCAGCGCTCCCTCATCGATGTAAAGGTCAGCTGCAATATCGCAGGCGTAACCATAACGGGGGCTCTGTCCACCACACTGTACAGGATCGCGCAGGAGACATTGCGCATCGTGGAGAGAGATGCGGATGCCGCCAGTGCTACCGTCTCGCTCTCAGCGCGACCCGACGGCTTTGTCGAGCTCGAGATCACCGACGACGGGTCCGGGCTCGACGAGCCCTTGGAGATGGTACGGGCGAATCCGGTGCTATCCCGCATGCGCGAACGCCTCTCGTTGGCGGGTGGAGATGTGCATATTGATAGTGTCCTGGGCGGCAGTGGCACCCGGGTCCTGGCGACGGTCAGAATCGAGGAGGTGGAGGCTTGGGTAACGATGGCGTGATCAAGGTGGTTCTCGTTGACGATCACGCTGTGGTGCGTGCTGGTCTCAAAGCCGTCCTCGGCAGCGCGAAAGACATTCAGGTGATCGGAGAGGGGACCAACGGGAAGGAGGCTATCTCATTGGCCGAGCGCCTCGATCCGGACGTAATTGTGATGGACCTGTCGATGGGCGAGATGGATGGCGTCGAGGCGACCAAGGAGCTGGTGGGAAGCAAGGCGCGGGCAAGGATCCTTATCCTCACCATGCACGCGGAGGACTCTTATCTGGTCCCGCTGCTCGAGGCAGGCGCGAATGGATACCTGGTCAAGAGCGCCGCAGATCGCGAGCTCATCGATGCGGTGCGCGCAGTGGCGGCCGGGGACGTCTACATGCAGCCCTCAGCGGCTCGGGCGCTCGCTCAACGGATTCAGCGCAAGGCCGAGCACGCCGACGAGCGCACGAAATATGAGAAGCTCACCGAGCGCGAGCAGAATGTTCTGCGATTCGTGGCCAGAGGATACAGCGCCCCGGAGATCGGTGAGAAGCTGTTCATCAGTCCCAAGACCGTCGACACCTACAAGCAGCGGATCAACGAGAAGCTGGGACTTGCGCACCGGTCGGACTACGTCGACTTCGCGCTGAAGATCGGGCTGCTCTCCGACTAGCGCTTCGCGCACCTCGCGGAGGCGTTTTCCGACTTCATCGTCAGCACGGCTTTGCCCACGATCGGCATCGTGCTCTCGATCCTTGCCGGCAGCCTGCATTCATCGTCCGTCAGATTGAATCGGATCACGCCGTCGCCCTTGTAGTGCTTGGGGTCGCGTACCCGCATCTCCACCAGCACCGTTTTGAGCTCGCCCATTGGAGTGGGGATTACCTCCCGGCGGATCACGTTGATCACGACGGGATTGCGAGCGGCGTCGAAGTGGCGGTCGAATTGGTACGACGCGCCCGGGGTGAGCGGCAGCGTCCTGATGAAATAGATGAAAGACAGCTCGTCGAGCGGCAACGCGCCGGGGCTGTTGCCGCCTGTCCCATCGATCGACGTCCACGTCTTCTTGCTCGGGTACATCTCGACGGAGACGTCATCGTGCGTGAGAGGGTTCTTTTCGTGCTTCAGGAAACGGAGCGAGAGTCTCCGCACTGGATCGAACCACGACGAGCTGCGGCTGACACCGGTCATCAGAGCTATCCGCACCTTGGAATCGAAGCGGAGCAGGTAGGTGCTGGTCCCACGCACGTCGACTGGGCCTTCGATCCACATCGTTCCGTCGCCCACTTTTCTGCCGTTGTCGACGGAGACGTCGTACGCCACTCTTTCGCCGACGGAGAATGGAAGCGGCAGCGTATCGGTTGGTGGGGCTCACGGCACAGACTCCGAACAGGAGGGCGGCCACAGAGGCCTTCAACGGGGCGCGTATTGTCATGACTCAACATGCCGCCAATGCGCCGTTTGATCAGTCGGGCAGGAGAGAGAATCTGCTCGGGGTAAGACCGTTGTTCGGTGGGGGAATACCCTACACCGGGACCTTGCTTGCTCCCAGCGCGCCCTGAATGGCACTTCGCGTGTGTCTGGCGATCATCGCTTCTTCATTCGTTCTGATCGTCCGGACCGTGACCTTGCTTCGGGCGGCTGAGATCGTCGGCGCGCTTTCGCGGTTCAACTTTGCGTCGAGCTCGAGCCCGAGATGGCCAAGGCCTTCGCAGACGCGCGTGCGAACCACGTCGGATCGCTCTCCTATCCCACCGGTGAACACCAGGGCGTCGATTCCACCGAGGACGGCCGCGTACGCGCCGATGAATTTCTTCGCCTGATAGCAGAACACGGCGATCGCTTCTTCCGCACGCGGATCCGTCGAGCTCGCGGCCAGAAGCTCTCGCACATCGGAGCTCGAGCCCGAAATGCCGAGCAGGCCACCGCTTCGCTTGACGGCGTCGTCGACATCGTCCGCGGAGAGACCAGCGGAGCGAAGGAGGTAGAGCACCACTCCAGGATCCAGATCGCCGGAGCGCGTGCTCATCACCATCCCGCCAGTTGGAGTTAGGCCCATCGAGGTGTCGACAGAAACGCCATTGCGGAGAGCAGTGATGCTAGCGCCACTTCCGAGGTGCGCGATGATCGTGCGCGCCGGAAGGTCTCCATGTCGGCCAAGTATGTCCGCCACGTACTCGTACGAAAGTCCATGGAATCCGTAGCGCACCACGCCCGACTCCGAGAGAGACCTCGGCAGCCCGAACAGACGCGCTACGCGTGGTATCTCACTGTGAAAGGCGGTGTCGAAGCAGGCTACCTGGGCCATCGATGGCGAGAAGCGCGAGACGTCGTCGATCGCGCCTAGCTCCGTCGGCAGGTGGTCCGGCGCCAGCGGAACAACCTCTTCGAGCAAAGCACGGACTCGGGCGTCGATGCGCACCGGATCGCGCAGCTTCGAGCCACCGTGCACAAGTCGGTGGCCAACCGCTCGCACCGATCCAAACTGGGACGTTCTATCCAGATAACGAAGCAGCTCCGGGACAGCCGAACCGCGATCTGCCTTCACCTGGCGCGACTCGCTCTTCGCGCCCCGCGTATCCACCACACGGAACTGGCCGCCCGCGGAGCCGCCGTATTCCAGTACACCATGCAGAAAGGGCTCATCGCCCTCTTCGATTGGAAACAGCCCGAACTTCAGTGTCGACGAGCCGACGTTCAGAACGAGAATCGACTGCTCGTCGTCTGCCGTCACGTCGAGTCTTCCGGCCGGGGACTCCACCGCCAATCGCGTATCTCCGGCATGTCCTCACCGTGGTCGCATATGTACCGGGAGTGCTCAGCGAGCTTCTCGCGGATCAGTGCCAGGACGCTCGCCGCACTCGAATGTCCGGTTCGCTTTATCACGTCCTCGGCGAGATGGAACCGGTCGATGTCGTTGAGCACCGTCATGTCGAAGGGCGTCGTCGTCGTTCCCTCTTCCTTGTAGCCACGGACGTGGAGATTTCCATGGTTCCGCCTTCGATACGTAAGGCGATGGATCAGCCAGGGATAACCGTGAAACGCGAACACGATCGGCTTGTCTCTCGTGAAAAGCGCGTCGAAGTCGTTCTCCGACAGCCCGTGCGGGTGCTCGGTGCTGGGCTGCAGCGTCATGAGGTCGACCACGTTGACGACGCGAATCCTGAGATCTGGAAGATTCGTGCGAAGGAAGTCTACGGCAGCCAGCGTTTCCAGTGTCGGCACGTCGCCAGCGCAGGCCATCACGACATCCGGCTCGCCGCCGTCGTCATTGCTCGCCCAATCCCAGACGCCGATGCCAACCTCGCAGTGCCGGGTCGCGGAATCGATGTCGAGCCACTGCGGGGCGGGTTGCTTGCCCGCGACGATGACATTCACGTAGTTCCGGCTGCGGAGACAGTGGTCCGTCACCGAGAGAAGTGTGTTCGCGTCGGGCGGAAGGTAGACCCTTACCACGTCGGCTTTCTTGTTCACGACGAGATCGAGGAACCCGGGATCCTGGTGGCTGAAGCCGTTGTGATCCTGCCGCCAGACGTGTGATGTCAGTAGATAGTTCAGCGATGCGATTGGCTTGCGCCACGGAATCTCGCGCGTGGTGTTGAGCCACTTCGCGTGCTGATTGAACATCGAGTCCACGACGTGGATGAACGCTTCGTAGCAGGAGAAGAAGCCGTGGCGGCCGGTGAGGAGATAACCCTCCAGCCAGCCTTGGCAGGCGTGCTCGCTGAGTATCTCCATCACGCGGCCATCGGGCGTCACGTGATCGTCCGTTGCGAGTATCTCGGCCGTCGACAGGCGGTCGGTGACTTCGAAAACGGCGTCGAGGCGGTTCGACGATGTCTCGTCCGGACTCATCATGCGGAAGTTGCGCGCGCCATCGTTGAGGCGCATCACATCGCGCAGGAATTTGCCGGTGACACGCGTCGCTTCGCCGTCGATTTTGCCGGGCACGCTCGCATCCACCGCGTAATGCCGAAAATCGGGAAGCACCAGATCCTTCAGCAGCACTCCGCCGTTCGCGTGCGGGTTCGCGCCCATGCGCTGCGGTCCCTTTGGCGCCAGCTCGGCGAGCTCGGGCAAGAGTCTGCCGTCTTCGGTGAACAGCTCCTCGGGCTTGTAGCTTCGCAGCCACTGCTCGAGCTGCTGAAGATGTTGCGGATTCTGCGCGATTCCGGAAAGCGGCACCTGGTGCGAGCGGAATGACCCTTCCGTCTTCTTCCCATCTACAGTGGCCGGACCGGTCCATCCCTTGGGGCTGTTCAGCACGATCATCGGCCAGGCCGGCCTGCCAGTAAACCCGTTCGTTCGGGCATCGCGTTGAATCGCGCGAATTGCCGACACGATTTCGTCGAGTGTCGATGCCATGAGCTGGTGCATCGTCTCCGGGTCATCGCCCTCGACGAAGTACGGTTGATACCCGAATCCGCGGAGCAGGGAGGTCAGCTCGGTTTTCGGGATGCGGGCGAGGATCGTAGGTCCCGCGATCTTGTAGCCGTTCAGGTGAAGAATCGGCAGCACCGCGCCGTCGTGGACGGGATTCAGAAATTTGTTGGAGTGCCAGCTCGTGGCGAGAGCGCCGGTTTCTGCTTCGCCGTCACCGATGACGCAGCATACCAGAAGATTCGGATTGTCGAATGCCGCGCCATACGCGTGCAGCAGCGAGTATCCGAGCTCACCGCCCTCATTGATGGAGCCGGGCGTCTCGGCTGATGCGTGGCTCGGGATTCCACCCGGAAAGGAAAACTGCTTGAAGAGTTTTCGGATGCCGTCCGTGCTCTGCTGAATTTTCGGGTAAATCTCGCTGTACGTGCCTTCGAGGTACGTATTGGCGACCACTGCCGGACCGCCGTGCCCCGGGCCGGCGATGAAAATCGCGTCGAGATCATCGCGCTTGATCACCCGGTTCATGTGCGCGTAGATGAAGTTCAGCCCCGGAGTCGTCCCCCAATGGCCGAGCAGCCTCGGCTTGACGTCAGCAAGGGTGAGCGGTTTTCGAAGGAGCGGATTGTCCATTAGGTATATCTGTCCAACGGACAGATAGTTGGCAGCGCGCCAATAGGCGTGGATTCGCGCCAGCTCCCCGGTCGAGAGCGGCTTTGTCTTTTTCCGGGTCGATGACTTCGGCGCCTTAGTTGTCGGCATTGCTCTCATCCGCGAGCTCGAGGTGGAAGCGATGGAGGAAGCGATGAAGCGCAGGTGCCAGCAGCACGCCGACCATGGTGATGAACGTCACTCCACTGAAGATCGCATAGAATCCGGCGAAAAGGTGCAGATGTCCGATCTGCACCGCGCTCAAAGCCACGGGATCCGCGGGCGGCCCTTCGCCCGAAAGGATCATCGCCGCGTAGTAGAACGATTCTCGCCACGACATTGCACCGAACCCGTGATAGCCCGCCATTCCTATGAACAGTCCTCCGCCAATTGCCGTTCCAGCGATGGTGAGGCTGCGTAGCATGTGCCGGATGAAATGTCCCACCGACGGCATCTTCAAGATGCGGCGTTTCGCTGGTACGCCCGAATTTCGGGGTGATTCCATCGAGCTTCCTTGGGGGAGGGTACAGAAGTATTTGACCGTTCCAACTATATCAGCGCAAGTGTCGCGACTCCTTCTCGGCCTTCGTTGCGCTAAATTGGATGTAATCACATGGAGAAGAGAATGCCGAAGACCGGTACTACTGCCGCACCCCCAACCCCCGAGAAGAACTCCGCCAAGCCGTCGTCATCCGCCGCCGCTCCGACCGGCGGCGCGCTCGAAATAAAAGACAACCGCACAAGCAAGACGATCACGATTCCGGTGAGCGAGGGCTCCATCCGCGCCACCGATCTCAAGAAAATCAAGACCGACGATCCCGGCGACAATGGTCTGATGAGCTACGACCCGGCATTTCTCAACACCGCTGCGTGCCGGAGCGCCATCACCTTCATCGATGGTGACAAGGGAATCCTTCGCTACCGCGGATACCCGATCGAGCAATTGGCCGAGAACGCGACGTTCCTCGAGGTCGCGTGGCTGCTCAGGCACGGCGAGCTGCCAAACCAGCAGGAATACGATCAGTTCACGCACAACATCACATTTCACACGTACGTGCACGAGAACATGCGGAAGTTTCTGGAAGGCTTCCGCTACGACGCGCACCCGATGGCGATGCTGAACAGCTCGATCGCCGCGTTGGCGTCGTTCTATCCCTCGGCACGAAACATCTTCGACGAGACCGAGCGCAACATCTCGATCATTCGGTTGCTGGCGAAGACTCCGACCATTGCGGCGTTCTCATATCGTCACGTGAAGGGACTGCCTTCTGTATATCCCGACAACCGCCTTTCCTACGTCGAGAATTTTCTGTCGATGGTCGCGCGGATGACCGAATCGAAGTACGAAGCGAACCCCGTGTTCGTCCGTGCGCTCGAGATCCTGTTCATACTGCACGCGGACCACGAGCAGAATTGCTCGACGAGTGCCGTTCGCGCCGTTGGATCTTCACACGTCGATCCATTCTCGGCGGTGTCGGCCGGCGTCGCCGCTCTCTTTGGTCCGCTTCACGGCGGAGCCAACGAGCAGGTCCTTCGAATGATCAGCGAGATCGGAAGCGTGAAGAACGTCCCCGCGTTCATCGAGAACGTAAAGAGCGGCCAGGGCGGCCGCCAGCTGGGCTATGGGCACCGAGTCTACAAGAGCTATGATCCGCGAGCCAAAAGCGTGAAGACGCTTGCCGACGAGGTTTTCAAGATCGTGGGCGTCGACAAGGATCTGGAGATCGCCCTCGAGCTGGAGCGCATCGCGCTTTCGGACGACTACTTCGTGTCGAGAAAACTCTATCCGAACGTCGATTTCTACACGGGGCTCATCTACCGGTCCATGGCGTTCCCGACGGATTTCTTTACCGTGCTGTTCGCGATTGGCCGCATGCCGGGCTGGCTCGCGCAGTGGGAAGAGATGTTGCTCGACAAGGAGCAGAAGATCGCGCGGCCGCGGCAGATTTACACCGGACCAGCGGAAAGGCCCTACAAGAGTCGGCTCGCGAAGAAGTCGTAGCCCTCAGCGAGCGGCGAACTCCTCGACGCCTTCGGCCTGGAGTAGCGCCTGCTTGACGCCGGGCAATCCGCTGTAGCCTCCGATCGATCCATCGCTCATCACCACGCGATGGCACGGCACGACCACGGCAACCGGATTCGCGCCACAAGCCTGTGCTACCGCGCGCGTTGCCTTCGGCCGGTTGATCGCCTGCGCCACATCGAGGTACGTCCTCGTTTTTCCGGCGGGAATCGCGAGAAGCTGGTTCCACACCTCGCGCTGGAATTCCGTGCCCTGGAGATCGAGCTGTAGAGTGTCATCGAGACTTTTACCTGATATCCTCGATAGCACCGCCTCGAGCGCCCCACTCAATGCGGCCTCGTCCTGTCTCAGATCCGCTGTCGGAAAACGCGCGCGCAGTGAGTCCTCCGCACCCTCAGCGGATTCCCGGATCGTCACCGTGCAAATCCCTTTTTCGCTCGCTGCTACCAGTACCGTGCCCAGCGCACTCTCACCGGTCGTGAATTTTATCTCCACTTTTCCTCCTGCGGTCATTTTCGAGTCAATCTTTCGCGCAACGCTACACTGGCATCATCCCATTTCGCCGGACCGCTCCATTTCATTTCCGGGAGCGGTACCCCGGTCCGCGCAACGCTCTGCCCGGCAGCGCGCTCGTCAACCGCCCGCCGTCCAGCACCGGAACGCCATTCACTAAAACATAGCTGACGCCCGTCGCCAGCTGTGCCGGGTCCTCGTACGTCGACCGGTCTATGATCGTCGCCGGCTCGAACACCGTGATGTCCGCGAACATCCCGGGCTTGAGCAACCCGCGGTCGCTGATGCCAACCCGCTGCGCCGCCAGCGACGTCATCTTGCGAATGGCGAACTCCAGCGTGATCACCGAGTCCTCACGCACGTAACGGCCCAGGATCCTGGGAAACGTGCCGAACGCCCGAGGATGTTCGCGCTCGGTGAATTTCCCGGTGGAGTCCGGACTCAGCGCGCCGGCGTCCTGGCCCACCGAAACCCACGGCTGCCTCATGGCCAGACGTAGCGCGTCTTCGTTGAATGAGAAATAGATCGCGCCCGTTCTCCCCTTGTCAGCGATCAGGATGTCGAATGCCGCATCGTACGCGTCCTGGCCGCGGAGCTTTCCTGCGTCAGTCAGAAGCATGCCCTCATACTTCTTGAGCGAATCGGCGACCACGTCGTTGATCATCGTCCGCGCGGCGGTCCGAATTCCCGATGCGCTGTCCTGCCCGAGCTCCATCTTGAGCCGCGCGCGAACCGCCGGATCCCTGAGTCGCATCACCAGAGAATCGGAGCCGCCCTCCTGCACCCAGGTATTGAGCATCGCCGCCAGACCCGTCGCGCTCGCGATGTACGGATACTGGTCGGCCGTGATGTCGATTCCCGCCGCGCGCGCCGAGTCTATCAACGCGACCGCCTGCTGCATGAGCGGGAGTGACCTCGATTTGATGTGCCGGATTTCAGCCCACGTCCCCGCGCCCGCGGCGATCTGAATCGTCTCGCGAACCGCGTCAACCAGTCCATTGCCCTCGTTCCGGATGTGCGCCGCGTAGCCACCCTTGTAAGGCGTGACGTACCTCGTGAGTGCGATGAGCTCGTCGGTCGAGAAGAAAGTGCTGGGCAGGTAGATCAATCCCGTGCCGAGCCCGACCGCGCCGTCCCGCATCGCCGAGTCGATGAGCGCGCCCATCTGCTTCATCTCGGCGTCCGTGGGATGCCGCGTCACGTCGCCCATTACCGCCTGACGAACGGAGCTGGTTCCCACGTACGTCGCGAGATTTATTGCAGTGCCGGTTTTCTCGAGGTAGGCGAAATACTCGCCCAGCGAATTCCACGGATACTTGGGATCCGGCTGCTCTCCCAGCGCGACGATCGGCCAGGCCGAGTGAACTTCGCCCGTGACTTCGCTCGTTATCCCCTGTGTGATCTTCGAGACCGCATGCGGGCCCCGCAGAATGCTGAGCTCGGAGTGTCCGAGCATGTCGATGAAGCCGGGCGCGACGACCTGATCCTTCGCATCGATCACGCGACTCGCGGTGAGTCCTGGCACCGCGGGCCCGACGTATGCGATGCGGTCTCCGGCAATGCCAACGGCTCCCCGATACCACGGGTTGCCGGTGCCGTCGACAATGCGCGCATTCGCGATGAGTATATCGTAGCGCGATCCCGCGGACCCGCTGGTCGGAACCGAGGCGCATGCAGCGGTCAGAGAAATCGCGAGAGTGAAGACCACTCGGGTGATTCGCATTAGTGAGTTATGGAAATGTGTTGGTTGTTCCGACCGCAGCCCTAGGAAATCTTCTGCGTCTTCTTCTTCAGAAAGTCCATAAGTATGAACTGCCCCAGCGTCATAGTGTTGGTGAAGTACGCTTTTCCTTTGCTGATCTCGGACACGCGCTTCACGAATTCCACCAGCGCACGGTCGCGCGCGAGCATGAAGGTATTGATGAGGATTCCCGAGCGCCGGCAGTTGGCGACCTCACGCAGCGTCGTCGCGATGACGGTTGCATCCAGACCCATCGAGTTCTTGTAGATCTGTCCGTTGGGCATCGTCATCGCGCTCGGCTTCCCGTCGGTGATCATCACGATCTGCCGCATGTCCTTCTTCTGCGCCAGCAAAAGCCGCCTGGCAAGCTTGAGTCCCTCGGCGGTGTTGGTGTGGTACGGGCCAACCTGCGCCTGGGGCAGGGTGGACAGCGGAATCTCCTCCGCGGAGTCGTGAAAGAGCACGACCTGCAGCGTGTCTCCCGGAAACTGCGTGCGAATCAGATGCGTGAGCGCCAGCGCTACTTTCTTGGCGGGGGTGAAGCGATCCTCACCGTACAGGATCATGGAGTGCGAGGTATCGAGCATGAGCACCGTGGCGCACGACGAGCGGTATTCTGCCTGCCGGACCATGACGTCGCTGTACTCGAGATCCATCGGAATCTCAAGCGACCCCGTGCGTGCCAGTGAATTCTTGAGAGTCTCGTTGACGTCGATGTTCAGCACGTCGCCAAACTCATACTCCTTGCTATAACCGTCCGACTCGATGCCGGTGGCAAGGTGCGGCGTATCGTGTGAGCCGAAGCTCGATTTCCCGAGCGAGCTCAGGATGTGGCGCAGGCTCTTGTACCCAAGGAAATCAATTCCCTTGTCGGTGAGATTGAACTGGACGCTCTTGGATGCGCCGTGCGCAAGACCACCTGGGCCTTCGACGGCTTGGTGACCGGCGGGCATTTGCGGGGGCGCCTGGAGATTCAGGTACCCCTCTGCGGCCAGCTTCTGAATGAGGCTGTCGAGGAGCTCGCTGAGCTTTTCCTGCGATTCCTTGGTGCCGTCGCCACGCAGTGCCTCGAGCAGCTCCGGCGTGAATTGACCACTCTCGATCAGAGCGTCGAGAATGGCCTGGCGAAGCGCTTCGACCGAGCGATCGGGCTCGGAATCGAAGTCGTCGAAATACGGATTGAAGCTCTGCCCGCCCGCGAACCCCGATTGCAGCAGAAAATCCGCCAGCTTGTCGAGGAGCGCCTGAAGGTCGACCGCGTCAGCAGCTTCCGGGCTGAACTTCGAGTAGGTGTGGAAGCGCATATCTCTAACATACAACCCGGGGCGTGGGACGTGTATAATCCCTGGCAATGCCCCCGACGCCTGCCCGGCCTGCACGACGATCGATCAACCCTTTCAGGGCGCTGCAGGTCCACCGGAACTTCCGGCTCTTCTGGACGGGGCAAACCGTCTCGCTGATCGGGACGTGGATGCAGCAGGTGGGTGTGGGCTGGCTCGCGCTCGACATCACCAACAGCGCGTTCATGGTTGGACTGGTCAGTGCGGCGGCCAGCTTTCCGGTGCTTCTGCTCTCGCTCTATGGCGGTGTGGTTGCGGACCGGCGGAGCAAACTTCGCATCGTCATCATCTGCCAGGCTCTCCTGCTCGTAGAGGCTGCCGCGCTCTGGTGGTTCGCCTGGACGGGGCGCATCAACATCGGGTGGCTGCTGGCGCTCACCACCATCGGGGGCGTGATCTCTGCGTTCGAGATTCCGGCGCGACAGGCGATGGTGGTGGAGCTTGTCACGCGCGAAGATCTGGTCGAAGCAATCGCGCTCAACTCGGGCGGCTTCAATCTGGCGCGCATCGTCGGGCCTTCGATTGCAGCGATCGTCCTCGCGAAGTTCGGTGTAGCCTGGTGCTTCGGAATCAACGCCATCAGCTATTTCGCCGTGCTCGCGAGTCTCGCTCGGATCAAGCTGCCACCATGGACGCCGGTTCGGCATCTTCTCGCCCCCGCCGAGCAGCTGAAGCAGGGGTTGAATTACATCCGGAGCTCGCGCGCAGTGTCGGGACTGATGGGAGTGATCGCCGTGTACTCGATCTTTGGCTTTCAGTATCTCACGATGATGCCCGTCGTCGCGCGGGACGTGCTGCACACCGGCGCGAGCGGATACGGATTGCTTCTTACGTTCGTGGGGATCGGCGCGCTGACCGGAGCTTTGTCTCTTGCCGGGCTCGGCGCACGAATTCGCCGTGGCCGGCTGTTCCTCGCCACAGCTTACGCGTTCGCCGGAGTGACAATTCTGTTCTCGCTAGCGCGCTCGGTTCACATCGCTGCGGTGGTTCTGCTCTTTTTGGGCCTCACGATGCTCATCAACGGCGCTCTCGCCAATGGAATCCTGCAGTCGGTAGTTCCAGACGCGCTGCGCGGGCGGGTGATGGCAACCTACGTTTTCGTCTACGTCGGCTTCACTCCGATCGGGTCGTTCATCGCCGGGGCGATGGCGCGCTTCATCGGCGTTCAGTGGGCAATCTTCAGCGGCGGAGTGATAATGCTCGCCTACTCGCTGTGGGCGTTCTCGAAGTACCCGGAGATACGCGCGGTCTGATTCTCGGTGGCATCTGGTGGCTAGGCTTTCACCCAGACCCTGATCGCGATGAGAACGAGGAAGATCGCGAAGCCTTTTTGCAGCTGTGGCCCTGAAAGAGACTGGGCGAGTTTTGCACCGACCCATGCCCCAAGAAACAACCCCAGAGCGATCCAGAGAGAAGCCGCCATGTTGAGATGCCCTCGACGATAGTACTCCCACGCGCCGAGTGCCCCCACAGGGAGTAGCAAAGCGCCCAGCGAAGTACCGGTCGCTGTCTGCGGTTGGAATTTCGCGAGAAGGATGAGTGCCGGGCCGATTACGATCCCTCCGCCGATTCCGAACATTCCGGCGAGTACGCCGGCGGCGAGTCCAATAGCAATGAAAAGAATCACGATCTGTCGGGTCGAAGGTTACTGCTGTGAGCGCTCGCGCTCATGGGATGCCGTGAGAGCGGAACATGAAAAACACAGCGCCGAGGATGCACAATGCCGCCCATAGAAAATCGAGCCGCAATGGTTGCCGCATGTAAAGCACGACAAACGGAACAAAGACGGTCAGCGTAATTACTTCCTGCAGGATCTTGAGCTGAGCCATCGACATCTCCGTTGAGCCGATCCGGTTCGCGGGAACCATGAACATGTATTCGAAGAAAGCTATTCCCCAACTCAGCACAGCCGCGATGTACCACTTCCTGTCGCTCAAGTTCCTGAGGTGTGCATACCACGCGAACGTCATGAAAGTGTTGGAAACGATCAGTAATCCCGATGTCCTGAGAAGTGTTCTCGAGATCACGCCGGAATTCCCCTCTTCACCGCCTCGAGCACTTTGTCCGCGAAGAGGTCGATCTCGTCGAGCGTCGTGTACACGTTGGGCGTGATGCGAATCCCCTTGAACTCGGGATGCACGATCGGCGTGTTCACTATCCGATGCTGGCTCAGGAGCCACCCGCCGAGCTTGACGTTATCGATTCCGTCCACGTTGAAAAGCGCGATCGCGCCCGCCTGTCTGTTGTCCAGCGGCGTCAGCACCGAGATGCGCGGGCTCTCGGCCACGAGTCGCTTCGCCCAGCGGTCACGCAGCAGCCTTAGGCGCGCAATCTTTCGGTCGACGCCGATTCCACGGTGAAACGCCAAAGCCGCGGAGATCGCGTTGTGATTCGCGGCGGGGTGCGTTCCGATCTCCTCGTACTTCCGGATGTCGTTGTCCTGCGTGGCGGCCGCGGCCATCAGCGGCCACAGGTTCTTCTGCTTGTCCTTCCGCACGTACAGAAATCCTGTTCCCACCGGCGCGAGCAGCCACTTGTGAAGGCTGGTTCCATAGTAGTCGCACGCCAGGTCGTCCCGCTTGAAGGGGAAGTGCGCGAACGCGTGCGCGCCATCCACGAAGACTTGTATGCCCAGAGGGCGAGCGAAGTCGACGATCTGCCGGACGGGCATTATCTGTCCGGTGAGATTCGTGATGTGAGTCACTTCGATCACCTTGGTTCGCGGCGTGATCGCGGAAACGAATTGGTCGACTATGTACTTGTCCGAGGGCGGTGGAACCTTGAACGAGACCTGCTTGACCACGATTCCCTCGCGTCGCGCGCGCTGCTCCCAGGCAGTGATCATCCGGCCGTAGTTCTGGTTAGTGATCACCACCTCGTCGCCGCGCTTGAGATCGAGGCCGAAGATCATGATCTCGTTGGCTTCCGAGGCGTTGCGGGTGATCGCCATCTCCTCGGGGTCGCAGCCGAATTCGCGCGCGAGATCGCGCCTCACGCTCTCGACGCGGGGCTCGAGCACCCGCCACATGTGCTCGACCGGCAGCTCGTTCGAGAATCTCAGATCTCTGATCATCGCCTCGAGCACGTGACTCGGCGTCGGGCTGCACCCGCCGTTGTTGAGATTGATCATGGTGCGGTCGGAGTCGAACGCGCGCTGGATCTCTGCCCAGTAGCTCTCGTCGTCGGCGATTGCCTCGCTCGATCGGTCGCCGGCGATCGCGTTGGCGCGAAAGAGAGATCGCATCGCGCGCTCGCGAAAAACGGGCTGTGCCGCGAGACCCGCGGCGGCCATGCTCGAGAGGAATTCGCGTCTGGTCGTCATCCCGCCTCCGAAGCGCCAAATGAAAGAGCGGCCGCCATAACACGACGACCGCTCAATAATAGGGCTCCGCTCTTCGCCGGGCCAGATTCGCCCGCGCCTACTGGTATTGGATGTAGAGCGGTTTGGGATTGAGCAGCAACACTTCCGACGGAGTCAGGATCGGGTCGCCCTTCTTCGTGTCGTTGTGATAAAAGAGTTTGAACCCGGTGAACTGCACGGGCTCCGCTTCCACGTATGCGCGGTACGAATCGTACTTCAGCCAGGGCTGGCCCCAGCCGTCCATGTTTATCACTACCTGGACGCGCGGATCGAGCTTAATCTGGTTTGCGTTCGTGAGCATTTTCCGCGTGAAGCGGTGGACGACGAGAATTTTCGGGGGGATGTTGTTCTGCCTTACCACGTCCGAAAGCAGGCTAATCGCATAGTTGACGTCGCTGGCGTCCATCGTGCCGATCCGATCTCCCGGCTTGGATTTCTTCTTTCCCTCTCCCGAGCCATCTCTCAGCTTCATCGAGAACTCCGGATCGATTCCGAGCATCACGGTCGGCTTCTTGAGAAAAGGAATCAGTCGCGGGAGCTCCTCCTGGACCGTGCTGTGTCCGACCTGAACATCCAGGAACACGATCGCGTTTTTCTTCGCGGCCCAATCCGAGACGAGGTTGATCAGGCTGTCCGTCATTCGGAGCCGGTACTTCCCATCTCGCCCTGGCGCGCCCTGCGCCACGACCGCGATGAGATGTAGCGCTGGAGTCACCGGGTGGGAAGGATCGACCTTCTGCCATGCCGCGACCTGTTTGTCGAACCGCGCGAGCATCTGATCCGGGGGCAGCTCTCCCAGAATTCCCATCTTTTTCGAGAGCGGGTTTCCGTAGAAGGCGACGATTCTATGGGAGGGGAGCAGTGATCCCGGAAGGGGAGCCGCCGTCCTCACCGGCCAGTGCGTGTTCTCCATCCCTGCCTTGACGGCCTGTACCAGTGCGACGCTGTCTTTCTTGCTGCGACCCTTTACTGACGGAACCGTGACCGGAGGATCCTTTGCCGCAGAATCCTTTCCGACACCGGGCTTTGTGCTCGATGTCGCGTTTGCAATCGTTCCAGTCTGAGGGCTGGCGACCTGAACCGGCGGGAGCGTGGACGTGGCAACTCCCTGCGTATCGGTTGGTATGGTTTCGGAGCCAGGTGTCGGGCGCGCGTCCTTGCCGGAAGCGCAAGCCAGCGTACTCAGGAGGACGAATGATGAAAATCTGTGGACGGATGACATTCGGAGAGAAACGTATTGCATCAGCTCTACTGAAGAGTTGTTGATTTTGAGAAAAGGTGAGGACCTGTCCATGTAATTCATAATTCAGGCCCGGAATGTTTCCTCGAGGTTGCCGCTCGGTGGTTCTTCACATGGTTCCATGGGTACCCTTCTTGCTTTCGGTATATGTTCGGGCTACTCTAGCGGGATCATGTCTGATCGCAATGCCGCCATCCGCGCACTCATCGAGCATCGATTTCCGGATGCAACGCCGGTCACCCATCGGACCGCTGAGCCGGTGGCAACCGGGATCGATGCTCTCGATGCGATCCTTCCCGGCCATGGTCTCCCCCGCGGGCGGCTCACCGTCTGGATGCCACAAGGCGGAGCCACCGCTGTTCTGAGAGCGGCCTGTCACACCACCGTCGCTCAGGGCGAGAGAGCGGTCTGGATCGATGGACTCGGCACCGTCGCGGGGCCGTTCTGGGAAGAAGGCCCGATCCTCGTTCGCCCACGGAATCGAAAGCACGGACTGCGGGGGGCGGAGGAGCTCCTCCAGTGCGGAGGATTCGCGCTCGTCGTGGTCGCGGGCATCGAGCCCGA
Organism: Gemmatimonadales bacterium; assembly: GCA_038322455.1. Classification (GTDB taxonomy): domain Bacteria; phylum Gemmatimonadota; class Gemmatimonadetes; order Gemmatimonadales; family Gemmatimonadaceae; genus UBA4720. The sequence goes on from JBBQFZ010000037.1 coordinate 17,482, forward strand.
GGGTACCGAGACCGTGCGACTCTCACGTGCCGCGCGCGAAGGAGGAGGTGCCCTGGTCACTCTCACCTCACACGCCTCCATGGCCAGTCTCCGCATGACGTCGCAGATCCTGCGCGAGACTTACCGGTGGAGAAAAACCCCGTTCGGCGATCCAGCCGAAGCGCAGGAAGTCATGATACGTGTCAGGGCCACATCACTCGGCTGGAACCGGAGCGCGGATTTTCCGGTGCCCGTCATGCCGTACGATCTACGGATGTCGATCGAGGCTGGCCTCGTTGATAGAAGGGGAGTCAAGCGGTGAAACTGCAAACGCAAACTATAAGCTACAAACCAAGGACTGCCTGCCCCCGCGCGATTTCGACTAGCCGGCCCTTTTCTGCTTCACGGATGCCTTCTTCTCGACGAGCTGAGGCGCGGCCCAGGAAGTTCCGAGCACTTTCTGGAAGCAGCGCTTGGGAACGATATCTACGCCGGACTTCGTGAGAGCTTCGTAGCGAGAGAGCTTCTCCGGGTAACGGGAGATGGCGGTCGGGCTGTAGGAGAGCGATAGAAAAAAGTTGTCGGTGAGGCTCAGAGCGAACAGCTCCTCGATGTTCCTCGCCCGCGCAAGTCTTTCCACTCCGAGCACGACCTGGCTTCCCAATCCCTTTCCGTGGTGGGCAGGGGCCACCGCAACTGACGCCACCTCTGCCAGCGACGGCGAATACTCCTCGAGCGCGGCGCAGGCAGCCACGCGCCCACTCTGCTCCACGGCGACGACGTAGTTGTCGATACGCGTCGCGATCTGGTCGAGAGTGCGGGGGAGCATCAGTCCCTGGGCGGCATATTGCGCCACCAGCTCGAGTATCTGCTGAGCGTCGGCGCGCACGGCCCGCCGCACGGTCGTCCGTGAGGAGACGGCAATGGCTCTCGGGAGCCTCAGAGTGGGCGTGGTGGTTTTTGGGAGATTATGCACAAAGAATGTATATATACACAGCCACTCCCACGCAAGTGTTCCCTGACTCTGGTTCCGGAAGTAGCTTCGGTGCGGTTCGACAACCTCTAACCCTTCCGACAATGTCACTGAATCGTTTCTCCCGGCTTCTGTCGGTGCTCGCCGCTACCGCAGTCACGTTCCCGCTGCGTGCTCAAGTCGTGTTGCCCTCCGATTCCGCCCTTCGGGCGATTCTCCAGAGCCGAGTCGATTCGAAGCAGACTGTGGGGATCGTCGTCGGCACGATCGACCATGGACGCACCAGCATTTTCACGGCGGGCTCGTCCGGCGCACCGGGCGTTGCCCTCGACGGCAATACGGAATTCGAGATCGGATCCATCACCAAGGTTTTTACCGCCTCGGTTCTCGCCGACATGGTCGCCAAAGGCGAAGTAAGCCTCGACGATCCCGTTGCCACGTACCTCCCCAAATCCGTGCACGTGCCGACTCGCGGTGGCAAGCAGATCACGCTGCTCGATCTTGCGACGCAGTCCTCCGGACTTCCACGGATGCCCAACAATTTTCACCCAAAAGATGAGGGCAATCCGTACGCGGACTATACGGTCGATCAGATGTACGCATTCCTTTCGACTTATCAGCTGCAGCGCGACATCGGTTCGCAGTACGAGTACTCCAATCTCGGCGTCGGCCTTCTGGGTCACGCCCTCGCGCTGAGGGCGGGGAGGAGCTACGAGGATCTCGTTACGGAAAGGGTCCTGCGCCCGTTGGGATTGAACGACACGCGCATCGTACTAACGCCGTCCATGAAGAGCCGGCTCGCCCCGGGACATTCGCCGAGCGGCGCCGTCGCCCCGAACTGGGATCTCCCCACCCTGGCAGGCGCCGGCGCGCTACGGTCGACGGCCAATGACCTGCTGAAATTCCTCGCCGCCAATCTCGAGAGCACCAGCATCCCGCTCGGCCGGGTGCTGGCGATCACGCACGTCGACCGGCGCGATGTGGACGGCGTGCGGATGCGGATCGGGCTTAACTGGCACATTCTCAACACATCCGAGCGCCGGATAATCTGGCACAACGGCGGGACTGGCGGCTATCGCACCTTCATCGCCTTCGACACCGCGGGCAAGCGCGCCGTGGTGGTCCTTTCCAACCAGTCGATCTCGGCCGACGACATCGGCTTCCACCTTCTCGATGCGCGCGCGCCACTGGCGCCGCCCGTTTCGACCAAGGTCCGCGCCGAGATCTCTGTCGCGCCGGCCGTCCTGGAGACTTACGTGGGCGTGTATCAGCTCGCGCCGAACTTTGCCATCACCATCACGCGCGAGGGAAACGCCCTTTACGGGCAGGCGACCGGGCAGCCGCGGTTTCAGCTATTCGCCGAGGCGCCCACCGAATTCTTTCTAAAGGACGTAGACGCTCAAGTCTCCTTCGAGAAAGACCCGTCCGGCAAAGTGACGCGAATGATTCTTCATCAGAACGGGATGAACGTTCCCGGTCAGAAGCAGTAACTCTCGATCAGTGGTTGGCAAAGACTTTAGTCTTTCCCTGCTTGTCGAAAGACATGACCTGGTAGCCATGGGAGCGCGGACCGTCCATTCCCGGTGAGCTCATCGGCATTCCCGGCACCGCGATTCCCGCGATCCTGGGTTTTTGCGCAAGCAGCCGGTCGATGTCTTCGGCGGAGACGTGGCCTTCGATCAGGTATCCGTCGACGACTCCCGTGTGACACGCCGTCAACTTGGGTGGAACGCCCAGGGAATGCTTGATCTCGGTCATGTTGGGTGTGTCCTTCGCGTCGACGGTGTACCCGTGCTTGGCGAGATACGCGATCCAGTTTTTGCAGCACCCACAGCTGGGATCCTTGTAGACCGTTATGGTGGGCTTCTTCGCGGGAGGAACGGATGTGCCGCTCCGCACGGCGGCGGTGGTCATCGAAATCACCACGAGTGTCGCGGCGAGGGCGAGGATCTGCGCTGAGCGCTTTTTCATTCAGGGATTGAGTTGAGTGTTCGTTCGATCTGCTTCCTGTGGCGGCCCTCATGTTGTCCCACGAAGATAAGCCATTGATACAGGTCGATCTCGCCTAGGACCGCGTGAGTGTGCTTTATCTCTCCGAGCGCGAGACCGTTCGCCGAGACCACCGCGGCCCTGAGCGCAGTGCGTGAGCTTTCGAGGCCCTCGAACGCTTCTTTGAATTCGACATCTGCTCGTGGCAGAACCATTTCCGGCGATTTGAGGACTGCGCCTTCGAGGACCGCGCTGTATCTGTCAAACGAGGGCATCACCGACGCGGTCGACTTTTCCTCGCCCAATCCTTGAGCTCTCGCTTGGCCAGCGCGCTTGGCTATGAGGCGCGCAATGCCGGACTCCACGAGGCGCAAATGCTCGAGGATCTCCGCGACCGACCATTCGTCCGAAGCCGAGCGAGCGGCAAGCCGGTCGCGTGAAACGCCGGCGAAGCTTTGGAGGAGCTCTTTCCGTTTTTCTTCGACGTAGTCCATCGCTTCAGCGAGTCTCGCGTGCATCAAACCTCCTGCCGGAATTTATGTCCGGTTCACGTTTTAGGCTCAGAGTTTCTCGCACGCGGATCAGTCAGGCGCCCTCTTGCCTTCGGTATGTCTTCGGTATAATGTTGGTGCCCGGTTCGAGTGTAATCATGACCTTCATCTGCCTCTGGAGTCCCGCCGCCGCTGTTCAGGAGAGCGCGTTCCTTCACAAGCTCACTCCTTCACTGCTCGCTGCTGCTCCGCGTGTCATGCTGGGTGGCAATGGAGTGGTGTGGGCCGACGCGAGGGGAATGAGCGCCGAGCCTCTGGCGAGAGATCTTCTGCGGGTCTTTCGCGACGGGGGAGTGGAGAAAGTTCGCGGAGCAATCTCGCTCGCTCCCGTATGCGCCGAGGTTGCCACGCGGTACGGGAAGGGCGCGCTGGTGGTGATACCACCCGGCTCGGAGCGCGACTATATCGCTCCGCATCCGGTTGGAGTGCTTGAGCCATCGCTCGCTCTATCGTCTCTGCTCGACGGAATAGGCGTGGAGAGCTGCGGAGATCTGGCGAAGCTCGATCTCGAGTCGGTTGAGGTCCGCTTCGGCGCCGAGGGAGCGCGTCTCTGGCGGTTGTCGAGGGCGGACGACTC
>JBBQFZ010000038.1:0-21437 GCA_038322455.1 Gemmatimonadales bacterium
CGGAGCTGCTGATCGGGAGAAACTCGGACAGTCCCTGAATGAGGCCCAGTGCGATCGCCTGGAGCGGAGTCATGGTGTGTTGGTGGGAAGTGATTGGCGATACAGCGATTCGTACTTGGTGACAATGGCGTCCCGCGAGAAGCGCTCCCGCGCATCGGCGCTCGCAAGGCGACTGCGCTCCTTCCATCGCTCCTGATCCAGCAGGATCTCGAGCGAAGCGGCGGCCATGCCCGGTATGTCGCCGACCGGGCAGAGAATTCCTGTCTCCCCATCGCGCACGACCTCGGGAAGACCCCCCGCGTCGCTGCCGACCACGGGCACGCCGGAGGCCAGCGCCTCGAGCGCACTCAAGCCGAACGACTCGCTCTGGCTCGGCAACAGGAACAGATCCGCCGCCGCCAGCAATGGCGCGATCTGATCGAGCTTGCCGAGAAACGACACGGATTCCTCGACGCCGAGCATGCGTGCCTCTTCCTCGGCGGCGGGCCTGTCCGGTCCATCGCCGATCATCACCAGCACGCTCGGCAGCTCTCGATTCACCTCTGCGTAGATTCGAATCACGTCGCGGACGCGCTTCACCGCGCGGAAGTTGGACACGTGCATCAGAATCGGCTTGGACGGTCCGAACTGATTCTTGAGCAGCGCGGGATACTTCCCGCGATTGTAGACGTCCGGGTCGATGAAGTTGTGAATCACGTCGATGTCCTTCCCCTCGCAACCGAACGCGCGACACGTCTCCTCGCGCAGGTATTCGGAGACGGCCGTGATGCGATCGGATTTCTCGATCGAGAACTTGGTGATCGGATAGAATGACGGGTCCTGTCCGACGATCGTGATGTCGGTTCCGTGAAGCGTCGTAATCAGATGCACGTCTTCATTGGTCTGGCGGAGCATCTCGCGCGCGATCCACGCGCTCGTCGCGTGTGGAATCGCATAATGGCAGTGAAGCAGCTCGAGTCCGTGTGTGCGCACCACCTCGTGCATGCGGACGGCGAGCGCGAGATCATAGGGTGGAAATTCGAAGAGCGGATAGCGCCCGACGTCCACTTCGTGGAAGAAGATGCGCGGCAGAAAGGACGGGAGCCGGAACGGCTGCCGGTAGGTGATGAAGTGTACTTCGTGCCCACGCTCCGCCAGCGCCATGCCGAGCTCCGTCGCGACGGCGCCCGACCCGCCGTACGTCGGGTAACAGGTAATTCCAATCCTCACTCGGCTCTCTCCCACCACTCACGCGCGACGGTCAGAGCGCGAGAATCATCAGGATTTACATTAGTTACGGCCGCCGCGGGCAGCTGGTGCCTGAGCCACGTGCGCTGGCGCTTGGCGTATTGCCTAGTCTCAATAATGACGCGCTCCCTTGCGGATGACAAATCGAGCGCGCCCTGGACGTGACTTCGCATTACGGAATATCCGCTGGCCCTCCAGGCGGGGGCATCGGGGGCCGTGGTTCGCGACAGGCGAAGAATCTCCTCCGGCCAGCCGCTCGCGAGCATGACATCGACGCGCGATTCAATACGCGTCGCGAGAGGCGGACCGGGGTCGATTACCAGATAGCTCGGCTCAAGGTCGTCCTCGCGAGCGCGCCCCCGGGAGTTGTGGGCCGCATGAAGATCACTCACGCGCGACCCAGCAAGCACCGCCGTTTCGATCGCCCGCAGGAGCTGGGTTCGGCCCAGATGCGCGCGCGCTGGATCGAGCTCACCGCACCAGCGTCTCAGCTCCGCGATCGGCAGCGATCCGAGCTCGCGCTCGAGCTTCGCGCGTCGCATCGCGTCGAGTGCAGGCGCCGGGAACAGGGGCCGCACAAGCGCCTTGAGATAGAGTCCTGTCCCCCCCACGAGTACTGCTTTCTTGCCGGCCCGACCGGCCTCTGCCATCCAACCTCGTGCGCCGCTTTCCCACCGCGCGGCGGAGTATCGCTCTGTGGGGTCGGAGATATCGATGCCGTAGTGGGTGATACTGGTGCGGTCTGCCACCGTCGGCTTGGCCGTGCCGATGTCGAAGCCACGGTATATCTGTCTGGAATCCGCGCTGACGATTGCCGCGCCGTACGTGCGCGCGAGCTCCATTGCCAACGCGGACTTACCCGCAGCGGTGGGTCCGCAGATGATCCGTATCCTAGCGACGGCCAAACCTCCGCTCGACTTCGTCCCATGTGAGGTGGACTATCGTCGACCTTCCGTGAACGTCATGTGCGGGTAGGGTCGTGTCACGGAGGGAGGCGAAGAGGGAGCGCATCTCTCCCGCCGAGAGCTCCTCCCCGGCTTTTATGGCGGCCTTGCACGCAACAGTTGCCGCCAGCCGCTCGTGCTTTGCCGCCACGCCCGCCACACGATCTCCCGTCAACGCATCCAACGTCTCCCGCAGACAACGCTCGGCGTCGAAGCGGGGGTGGGGCATCGGCACCGTGTTCACGATCAGCGTGTGACCGCCAAAGCCTTCTACCTCGAACCCCAGGCGCCCCAGATACTCGCGGTTCGCATCGAACGCCTCGCCTTCGGCGGGGCCGAGGTGCAGGGTGAGAGGAAGGAGGAGCCTCTGCGCGGGAGCGGTGCCGCTCTCGAGCGTATGCATGAACTGCTCGTAGAGCACGCGCTCGTGGGCCGAATGCTGGTCGATTAGAACGAGGCCGTCCTCGTGCTCGAACGCGATGTAGGTGCGCCGGAGCTGGATGAGCGGTGGAATCGGGGGCGCCGGCGCGGCGACCTCGCGCGTTTCGCCATCAGGGGCGAAACTGGTCGCCCCCGCGTAATCGAGTGGTGAGGTCTCAAAGAGCGGAGCGTTGCGATCGACCGAGGGCTGCAGGATCTCGGCACCGGGGTTGGGTGGAAGATCTGCCGGGCGAAAGACAAAGCTCGATCCGCGAAATCCAAGCGACGCCGCGCTCTCGAAATTCCCGAGGGCCCGCCGCACGGCCGTTTCGACTGCACGCTCGACGGTCCATCTATCCCGGAAACGAACCTCTGCTTTCGCGGGATGCACGTTGACGTCGACGGAATCAGCGGGCACGGTGACATTCAGGAAGAATGAAGGCCTGACACCGGCTACGATCGTGGATCGGTACGCGGCCTCGACGGCGCGCGCGATGCCGGCGTCGCGCACAGCGCGGCCGTTTATCGCGAGAAAGGTCCGTCGCGTCGAGGTACCAACGTCAGCGGGGCGCTGAACCAGGCCGCTCGTATGAATGGGTCCGGCGACGTCGTCTACGTCGAGCTGGTCCTCCGCGTAACGTCCGCCCCAGAGCGCGCCGAGCCGGGAGCGAACGCTCGCCACGGGCGGAAGCGTGAGCGCGTTCTTTCCGTCGTGCGAGACGTGAATCCTGATTCCGGGCTGCGTGAGTGACAGCGCAGTCAGCGATTCCACAGCGCTCCTCCATTCGGAGCGCGCGCTGCGCAGGAACTTGAGGCGCGCGGGCAGATTGTAGAAGAGCTGCGAGACGGAGACCGTCGTCCCTCTGCGCCGGGCAATTCGTTCGGGGTGTCCGACCTGGCCACCCATCACCTTTATGGATGTGCCCTCGCCGTCGGCGGACGCCGTTTGAATCTCGAAGTGTGAAACAGAAGCGATCGCCGGCAATGCCTCGCCACGGAAGCCGAACGTCGAGACACCGACCAGGTCCGCGGCCTTTGTGATCTTGGATGTCCCGTGACGCGCCAACGCCAGCGGCACATCGTCGGGCGACATTCCGGTTCCGTCGTCGCTGACTCGCACGAGCTTGCGGCCACCGTCCTCGATCGTCACCTCGATCGCCGTCGCGCCGGCATCGATAGCGTTCTCGACGAGCTCCTTCAACACCGACGACGGGCGCTCGACTACTTCGCCCGCGGCGATCTGATCCGCTACGGCGCTGGGAAGAATCGAGATCAACGACATAGTACCGAAGCTACCAATCCTTGCCCGCAGGTGGAGTGGGGACGTTTTTCTTTTGCCGCTTGCCCTGCACGTCCGTCTCCTGATCCTCCGCTGCGTTGAGCACGGCTTCCGCTTGTTGCGGGGTCATGCCGGGCACTGGCTTGGGAGCTGGCGCCTGATTGTTGCTCGGTGCCGGCGACGGACTCGGCGTGTTGCTCTTGCCGCCGCCACCACCGCCCCCTCCTCCGCCACCACCGCCGCCGCCTCCGCCCTTTTTCTGTCGGAGCGCCAATTCGTAGTTCCAGCGGGCGTCGGAGTCCGCCACCGCTACCTCGAGGATCTGCTTGTAGCGGAAGAGCGCGCTGTCGAGGGGAACGTCGGCGGAATCCTTTGCGCGCCGGCCTTGCACCAGATAGTCGAGGCCGAGATTGAACCGCGCGTGATGTCTGACTTCGGCGTCTTTCGAGTCGGCCGCTTTGGTGAGGGGTGGGATCGCGGGCTTGAGAGAATCCCGCTTGAGCAGCGCCGTGCCCGCGTTGTAAAGCGCGATCGCCGGCTTGTCGCGCTCGGGTGCGCGTCTGCACGAGGCCGTCAGGAGGAGCATGGTCGCCGTCGTCGCTGCCGCGGCTATGGCTCTTCTCCGGCGACGCCTGGTTTGCGAGAAGGTGTCAGCCGCCAGCAGGAGAAGCGCGCCGAGGACGAACCATTGGAACTGGACGCCAAGATTTTCACCCGATACGAGCGAGCGAGGATTGGTTTTGAGGTTGTTGAGCGCGAGCCGTATTCTTCCCGCTCTGTCGAGAGTTCGCGCATCTACGAAGACGCCCTTTCCCTCGTCCGCGATCTGCTTGAGCAGCTGTGGGTCGTAGTGCGTCACGACCACGTTTCCGTTTTGGTCACGCTTCTGCGTCACGACCCGGTTCACCACGACAGGGATTGTGGAGCCTTGCGTCGTTCCGAAACCAACCGTGATCAGCGTCATACCCTTGTCATGTGCGCGCTTGGCCTCGGCGAGCACTTCGTCCGGGTTGTCGAATCCTTCCCCGTCGCTCATGAGAACGATCGCCCGGTCGCCCGGCGATTTGTTGAGCGAGAGGAGATTGGTTGCTTGCCGCAGCGCGCTCGAGAGCGAGCTTCCGCCCTGGCCGACGATCGTCGGGTCGAGATTCTGGAGGAAGAGATCGAGCGCGCTGTTGTCGACCGTCAACGGCGTCAGGATGTAGCTGCGTCCGGCGAATGCGAGCAGCGCGAAGCGATCGCCGGGTGACAGGTCGCGAAGCCGGTTTATCTCCTGACGCATCGCGAGCAGTCGGCTCGGCTTCTCATCGGTGCCGAGCATCGAAAGCGAGGCGTCGAGTGCGAGCACCACATCGACGCCTTGCTGTTTCACCACCGTTTGCTCCAATCCCCACCGGGGACCCGAGAATGCGAGCCCGAGCAGGAGCGTCGCGAGAGCCGCACGCAACACGCGCGTCCAGGTGCGCTGCGGCGCGATCGATGGAGCGAGGCGCGCGATCATGGATGGAGTGCCAAGCCGCGCAAGCCGCTCGGTTCGCGCGCGGACACCCCAACGTACGAGCCAGGCCGTCAGGAGCGGGAACACGATCGCAAGCGACAGCGCCCAGGGCCACTGGATGTATTGAAGAAACGTCGTCATGGCAGCGGCGCCTTCCACGCGACGAGCGCGAACTCACCGAAGAGCGCGAGCAGGCCAATCACGAGTGGCCACCGATAAAGCTCCCGGTACCGAACGATGCTGGTCGAGTGAACCGGCGCCCGCTCGAGCTGGTCAATCTGCGCATAGATGTTCTGGAGCGCGGCCGCGTCGCGGGCTCGGAAGTATCGGCCGCCCGTCATCCGAGCGATGGTGGTGAGCAAGCGTTCATCGATCTCGACTGGCTGGTATTCGTAGTTGAGTCCGCCAGCCGCATTCCGCCCCACGGGAACGGGAGCCATTCCCGCGCTGCCGACACCGATCCCGTAGATCTTGACTCCGTACGCGGCGGCGGCTTTCGCGGCCGTGAGTGGATCCACACTGCCCCGATTGTTGACTCCGTCCGTGAGGAGGATCATCACGCGAGACCGGCCAGGTGCATCTCTCAATCGGTTCGCAGCGGTCGCGATAGCCGTTCCGATCGCCGTGCCGTCCTCGAGCTGGCCCGCCTGCAGATTCGATACCGCTTGCAGCACAACCGGATAGTCCGTTGTGAGTGGAACCTGCGTCAGCGCCTCTCCCGCGAAGGCGACGATTCCTATCCTGTCGGACGTGCGACGCGAGATGAACTGCTTCACCTTGTCCTTGGCCACCTCGATGCGGTTCGCTGGACGAAAGTCGAGCGCGAGCATGGAGCTGGAAAGATCGATGGCGAGGACGATGTTGATTCCCTCGCTGGTCTGCGTCTCCACATGCGCGCCGGATCGGGGTCGCGCGAGTGCGATGACGAGCGAGGCCAGGGCGAGATTTCGAAGCACGAAGATCGCCTTTGGTATCCAGCTGCCTATCGCGGGTCCGGACGCAAGGACCGATGTACGGGAGAACACGATTGCGTCCTTCCGTCGAAGTCTGCGCCACACCCACCACGCCGGCAGGAGCAACAGCAGCCAAAGTGCCTCCGACGTGTACAGCTCGAACAGACCGAAGAACTTCACGCGGCACGTTCCTTCGGTGCCGCGGCCTTGGCCGCAAGCTTCGCGGGCTCGGAATCGGGATTGAGGCGCGCCTCCACGTGATCGATTACTTCTCGCGTTGCCAATCCGACCGCGCGGGCCTCTTCGCTCGCCACATCGGCGCGCGCAAACTTCACCATGTCCGCCCGCTCGAGAAGCGCGGGCAGCTGGGCCTCGACACCGTCGAGGGGCTGCATGGTGTGCAGCAGCTCTGTCGTCGTATCGGATCGACGCACGCCCTGAACGCGGGCCGCCAGATATTCGCGGGCGACATCGACGACGAGCGCGAGGTAAAGAGCCGCGCGACCTTCCTCGATCAGCCGTAGCTGCTCGATTCGCTGGAGCTCGCGCTGCGCGCGGACGTATGGATCCACTGGAGCCTTCGGCTGGTTCCGGTAGCGGCGCCACGCCCACCAGATGAGAATCGCCGCGATGATTGCTGCGAGGAGCGCGAGCCACGGCCACCAATTGAAGACCGGGAGGACTATCGGGGGACGCGGAGGCTTGGGAACTCGCAGCGCTGTATCAGCGGGCAGCACCGACCTTACGAATACTGACGCCCCGCCGAGCGCGGGTCGGCGTTCCTCCTTGCCAAAAGTGACGCGCACGTCCGGCATGCGCAGCGGCTGCACGCCGACGTCCCACGCGACCAGGTGGTAGAGCGCCACAGCGGTGTCGCCGAGCATGCTGACCACCTTCTCGCCGCGAAGCTCTATCGGGCGAACTCCATTCTGGGTTGCGGTATCCGGACCCGCCGGAAACTCGAAGCGAACTCCCTTCGGGGCGAGTACCTTCACGAACAGATCGAACGGCTGTCCGATGATGACGGTGTCCGGGCTCGTCCTGTAGCCCATTTGAACGGACAAGGGTGCCGTCTGTGTTTGCGACAGCGAGGGCATGAGTGCCTGGAACACGAGCAAGCCGGCACCAAGACGAATCACCGTCTGTGGGCCCTCGTCTCCCGCGCGCGGAAGAATCTGAGAAGGGGCTCGACTGCTCCGCCCTCCGTCCGCACGGCCACCTCATCGATCCCCAGTCGCCGCAGGAGATGTTTCCTTGCTTCCCGCTCCGCCAACACCTGCTTCGAGTACGATTCGCGCACGCGGGGATGGCTGGTGTCGACTTCAAGTGTCTCGCCGGTTTCGGGATCTATGAGGCGCGCTATTCCGATGTCAGGGAGCTCGCGCTCGCTCGGGTCCTCGACCGTCACCGCGACGACGTCGTGACGCTGCGCCAGGAGCTTGAGCGGGTGATCGATATCGGCCTCCAGAAAATCCGAGACGATGAACACTATCGCGTGCTCGTTGAGCATCCGCGCGACGTAGTCGATCGCGGTGACCATGTCGGTTCCCCGCCCGACGGGCTCGAACGCCAGCAAATCACGAATGATGCGCAACACGTGTCTCCTTCCCTTCCTCGGCGGAATCACGTGCTCGACGCGATCTGTGAACAGCAGTACCCCCACCCGATCGTTGTTCCTGATGGCCGACATCGCGAGAACCGCGGCGAGCTCGCTGGCCAGCTCGCTTTTGAATCGCTTGACCGTGCCGAATCGCTCCGAGCCCGATAGATCGACGACGAGCATCACCGTCAGCTCGCGCTCCTCGATGTAGCGCTTGACGAAGGGGCGGCGCATGCGCGCCGTGACGTTCCAGTCGATTGACCTTACTTCGTCACCCGGCTGGTACTCGCGGACCTCGGAGAACTCCATCCCCTGGCCCTTGAACACGGAGCGATACTCGCCGGTGAACACGGAATTCACGAGCCCGCGCGTGCGGAGCTCGATGAGCTTCACTTGCCGCAAAATCTCCGGCGGCACGCCCATCGGTTTTTCCGGGGTGCGTGCCGGTGCGGCTTTGCGCTTCCGAAGCCGGAGCTTTCCGATCACGGAGCCGGAATCGCTTCCAGGACTCTGCTCACAATCTCGTCGCTCGTCACCTCTTCGGCTTCTGCTTCGTAGGTGCGGAGTACCCGATGGCGAAGAACATCGGGGGCGATCGCCTTCACATCGTCGGGTGTAACGAACGCTCGCCCACGGAGGAACGCGTGCGCGCGGGACGCCTGCGCAAGCGACAGCGTGGCCCGTGGGCTGGCTCCGAATTCGATCAGCGGCTTGAGATCCGGCAGACCGGCCTGCTCGGGGTTCCTCGTGGCGTGGACGATCTCGACGATGTAGTCGACGATGCGCTCGTCCATGTATAGCTCGGCGATGTGCTTGCGCGTGTTGAGAATCTGCGCTGGCGTCGCTACGCGATCGACGGGAATGGGCTCACCACTCGCCATCCGGCGGAGAACCTCCTTTTCTTCTTCGCGCGAAGGATATCCGACGTGCAGCTTGAGCATGAAGCGGTCGACCTGCGCTTCGGGCAGCGGATAGGTACCTTCCTGCTCGATCGGGTTCTGAGTCGCGAGGACGAGGAACGGCTCCTCGAGAATGTGGGTCGTGCCGCCGATCGTGATCTGCTTCTCCTGCATCGCCTCGAGGAGTGCGGCCTGGACCTTCGCCGGGGCACGATTGATCTCGTCCGCGAGAATGATGTTCGCGAAGATCGGGCCCTTCTTCACCGAGAACTTTCCATTCGACTGGTCGTATATCTGCGTGCCGACGACGTCGGCCGGCAGCAGATCCGGAGTGAACTGAATTCGGCTGAAGCTGGTGTTGATCGTTTCGGCGAGCGTTCTCACCGTCAGCGTCTTTGCAAGGCCTGGAACGCCCTCGAGCAGCACATGGCCACCGGTGAGCAGGCTTATGAGGAGGCGCTCGACCATGTAATCCTGGCCGACGATGCGGCGGCCGACCTGTCTTACTACCTCCTGAACGATCGATGCATCAGCGGCTGTAACGGCGCTTCCTGTCACGTGGTGGTCCTCGCTTAGTGGTCTTGCCTCTGTCGCCGCCCGTGGTAAGCGCGGACTTGCTTGCCTTGCTTCCTTCGCCGCCTTTGGTGAGCGCGGAGATGATCTCGCCTTCGCGGGCCGTCAGCGCCCGGGTCTTTCCGGATTCCAGTGATCCGAGCTTTACGGGTCCGAACTTGGTACGCACCAGACGCTCTACGCGCAGACCGAGCGCTTCACACAGCCTTCTGACCTCGTGCTTCCTGCCCTCCGCGATCGTGAGCTCGAGCTCCCACATGCCGCGCGCGACGCGACGCGCGACGACATTGCGCGGAACGACGAGCCCGTCCTCCAGCTCTACACCTCGCATCGCCGCACGTGCCGCGTCGGCTCCGTCACCGCGGACCGTCGCGATATAAGTGCGCTCGATCTCGTTGCTCGGGTGAGTCAATTTGTGCGCCGCGTCGCCGTCTGTGGTGAGGAGAAGCACGCCCTCGGTCATGTAGTCGAGGCGCCCGACGTAAGTGAGCCCCGGCACGTCTTTGACGAGTTCGAAGACCGTTCGTCGGCCCGCAGGATCGTCGCGCGTCGTCAGCACTCCCGTCGGCTTGTTGAGCACTATCCACCGAAGCGCCGCTGGCGGTTCGATCTTTTTCCCGTCGACTGTGATCGTGTCGCGCGCGGGATCTACGGTCTGACCGATCCCTGCAACCGCACCATTGATGTGCACTCGCCCCGCCGCCACCAGCACCTCCGCGGCACGCCGTGAAGCAACCCCCGCGCGCGCCAACGCGCGCTGAATCCTCATCGACTCGGGCATCAATCTGCCCGTGGCGGGGCCTCGCCGTTGCCCTTGAGCGCGGGTACAGAAGTGGGAGTGGCGGGTCGGGGAGCACGAAGCGCGATCGCGAGCTCGTCGGCGCGTGGAAGCTCCTCGAGGTGGCGGAGCGCGAACTGCTCGAGAAACGAAGGCGTCGTTCCGTATAGCAACGGCCTGCCGAGGCCCTCGCCTCGGCCGACGATGTCTATGAGAGCGCGCTCGTTTAGCGACTTGAGTATCGCACCCGCGCCAACACCGCGAATCTCCTCGATCTCCGCTCGGCCGATGGGCTGGCGGTAGGCGATTATTGCCAGCGTCTCGAGCGCCGCCGCCGAGAGACGCTGCGGACGCGCGGCAAGCTGCGCGCGCTCGATCGCCTCCGTGTACTCCGGTCGGGTGAGAATCTGCCAGCCGCCGGCGACTTCGATCAGCTCGACGCCGTGACCATCGCTGTCGTAGTGAATGCGCAGCTCGGCGAGAGCGGCGTCGAGCGTCGTCTCGCCGTCGTCGGCGTGCGCGGCCATGACTCGCAGCGCTTCGACTGAAACCGGAACAGCGCTCGCGAAGAGCGCGGCCTCAAGCAGCTTCGCCAGTGCTGTCACGAGATATCTCGAAGGCTGCAAAGGGTCGGGGCTGCGCAAGTCTGAGCTCGCCCAGCTTCGCAAGTTCCAATAGCGCCAGCAGCAGAGAGAGAACTTCCCACGACTCCGCCTTTCTTGGGAGAACGTCCTTCCATTGCGCGTGCGAGCGGATTGCGAGCAGGGCGCGCACGATCCCGATTGCGCCATCGACGTCGAGTGCGCGTGGAACCACGTCGTGGATATGCGGCTTGCGAGCCAGGCGCAACACTCGGTCCACCGCGCTGAGGAGCTCGGGCAAGGAGATTTTCAGGGCACCGGGAATGGGTATCTGGATCGGCTGCTGAGTATAGGCGCGCGCAAATCTCCCGCGGCGCTCCTCGGCCCGGCGCTCGAGAACGTCAACTACTTCGCGCACCTGCTGGTACTCGAGCAGACGCCGCACCAGCTCGGCGCGCGGGTCCTCCCACACATCCTCGCCCTCTCGACGTGGTAGAAGCATCTGCGCCTTGATGCGAACGAGGCGAGCCGCCATCTCGAGATAGTCCGCCGCTTCGTCCAGCGCGAGCGAAGAGATCCGAGCGAGAAACTGCTCCGCGATTCTGGCGATCGGAATGTTGTAGATGTCTATCTGCTCGTCGCGGATGAGCGAGAGAAGGAGATCGAGCGGCCCGGAGAATTCGGCGAGCTCGACGACAAAGACCTCCGATCCCGACGGAGTCATCATGCGAGGCGGAGCAGCGAACGCTACATCGTCCATTGACTGGGCAGGATGTATGGAAATACCGCGCGCGAGGCAAGACGATCGAGAAAGAGCACCGGCTTGAACCAGAAATTTAGCAGCGGACCGCCGAAGCTTATGAGCAGAAATAGTATCAGCAATCCCTGCGCGCCCAATCGCTGATAGTTGAGCGCCCAGGCCGGGGGCAGGATGTACTTGAAGACGTGAGAACCGTCGAGTGGCGGAATCGGAATCAGATTGAACGCGGCGAGCGCAAGATTGATCAGGACGCCATAGAGAAGCATGGTCTGAATCAGTGACCCGGTCTCGTTCAGCACCGGTACCGCGCGCCCGACCGCACCGACAGCAATGATCAACGGGATGCAGAGTGCCGCAATCACAAAATTTGTCGCCACCCCAGCGAGCGAAACTATGATATCGCCCCGCTTATAGTTGCGGTAATTCCGCGGAATGACCGGAACCGGTTTAGCTCCGCCGAATGCGATTCCCGCTGTGAAGTAGGTTATCAACGGAAGCAGAATCGTCATGAACAGATCAATATGCGGGATCGGATTCCAAGTGAGCCGGCCGAGGGAGAACGCGGTCGTGTCGCCCTGCTTGAGCGCCGCATATCCATGGGCGTACTCGTGCGCCACCATTGAAAAGAGGAGGACGGGAGCTATGAGTATGAAATTCTGGAACTTGTCCAATCGCTTCCGGGTTGAGAGTGTGATCCGCGCGTGGAAGTTAGCATTTAACGCCACGAGGTGTGAGGCATTGGGCCCACAGAGTTCACTCGGCGCGCCTCGATCGAACGCACCCGCTAACACTGTGCCGTGACTTGACATAGAGTCTCGGCTGACCCACATTTGACGGCACGATCGCAGTCAAAAATCCCGGAGATCAGTCAGTGCCCAATATTGCTTCAGCGAAGAAGAACATGCGGAAATCGCGCGCCGCCGCGATCCGAAATCGAGCCCAGAGATCCGCGCTTCGCACCGCGCTCAAGCGCGCGTCCGCAGGTGGAAACGTCGAGGAAAAACTGGCGGCGGTGAAACTCCTGGATCGCGCATCGCGGAAGGGACTCATCCACAAGAACGCCGCGGCCAGGCACAAGAGCCGGCTCGCCAAGGCCGTGAAGTAAAGCGGGAATAAAAGCGAAGAGGCGCCTTTCGGCGCCTCTTTTTTTTTCGATCCTTTCACGGCTGCCGGTCGAATGATTGTTCTTCGGATCTCCGGGTAGAACGGTCCCAGAGCAGTTGTCCCACATCTACGATCTACGCCTCTGTCATCTCGGATCGCATTCTTTGCAGTGCCCTGCCAACCCCGAAGCTACATCGTAGCCAGCTCCCCGCCGCACCTTTCGCAGTACCACTCCGTCGGGTAGTTCGCCGCCCCGCACTCTGGGCACTTGAGCGTCTTGTGTTGCTCTGACCTCGGATCAGGCGCGCTCCTCGGAACCGACGGCGGCGTCGCCACCGCAGTCGTAGTCTGTGGAGGCGTACTCGTTCCCGAGCCCGATCCTGGTCGAAGCACGGGAAACTCATCAAATGGCGACCTCGACGGCGGCGCATTCGGCGACTGACTCTGCACCCGAGATGCGATAGGCTGTTCCACGCGAGATGGAGGATTCAACGTCGGCGGCTCCGGGATCGCCGGACGAGCGACGACGGGCGAGATCGGCACGCGCGAACCGTCTCCCGAATTGGTTCTCGTCTGCGCCGCCACTTCCGACTGCTTCTCCTTGACACTCGCCGCGAAGATCCTGTTCAGCTCGTTCAGCTGCGTATCGACCGCGCTCTTTTCCTTGACGAGTCGGGCCAGCTCCTTATCCCAGGCGCCACCGATCTCCTTCCACTGCTTGTCGGTGTACTCGCCCACGGCCGCACGCAGCTCAGCCTCCTGACGCGCCTCTCGCTGTTGGGTTTCCTGACGGGAAATGTCCTCGAGCCTGATCGCGAGCGCATCGATGTTCTCGCGCAGCTCGCCGGCGCGCTCTGCCAGCTTGCCCGAAACCTCGCGCAAGCGCGTCTGATAATCGGCTTGAACTCGCTGATACACGGATTGGGGAGTGTTCGCGCGCTTTTCTTCCAGCGCCGCAAGCCACTCCTCGTATCTCTGGCGCTCCTTGAGGAGCCCATTGAGCGCGTCCAGCGAGACCGGCTCTCTTTCAGCCATCGTCCATCATCCCCTGACTGGATTCATCCATCCCGCCCGCGGGCGGGAATTCCCGATCGAAAGACGACCGACCCCGCCACAATAGTACAAGCGGCGCGTCCGGCCAGGGTCATTCCTGTGTAAGGGCTGTTCCGCCCCTTGGAGAGAAAGAGCGATGGATCCACCTTCCACCGCGCCGTCGGATCGAACACCGTCACGTCCGCTGCCGATCCCCGCCTGAGCGAGCCGCCGGCAAGATTGAAGATCCGCGTCGGCGTGCACGACATGCGGTCGACGAGATCGGCGAACCCCAGATACCCCTTCTCCACGAGATTCGTCACCACTACCGCAAGAGCGGTTTCCAGGCCGACGATTCCGTTCGGAGCGTCAGCGAACTCGCGCTCCTTCTCGTCGTAGTGATGCGGCGCGTGATCGGTCGCGATGAGATCGATCGTTCCATCCTTGACAGCTTCGCGCAGGGCCTCGACATCGTCGGCGGTTCTGAGCGGCGGATTCATCTTGGCGTTTGTGTCGTAGCCCCGCACGCTCTCTTCCGTAAGCGACAGGTGGTGCGGGCAGACCTCGGCCGTGACGTTGATTCCGCGATCCTTGCCCCAGCGAATGAGCTCCACCGAGCCTCTCGTGCTCATGTGGGCAAGGTGGACATGACCGCCTGTAAGCCGAGCGAGGAGGATATCGCGGATCACCATGATCTCCTCCGCCTCGGCGGGCACACCCTTGAGCCCGAGCTGCGCGCTGACGATACCTTCGTTCATCGCGCCGCCCGCGGCGAGAGTCGGCTCTTCGCAGTGATCGATCACCGGTATCTTGAACGTGCGCGCATATTCGAGCGCGGTGCGCATCAGCTGCGCGCTTGCGACCGGTTTTCCATCGTCACTCACCGCGATCGCGCCCGCGCCTACCATCTCGCCGAACTCGGCGAGGACCTTCCCCTCCTGCCGGACGGATATCGCACCGATTGGGTATACGCGCGCCGACGCAGCGCGCTGCGCCTGACGCACGATGAATCCCACCGCGGCCTGATTGTCCGTGACCGGATCCGTGTTCGGCATCGCGCAAACCGCGGTGAACCCACCCGCCGCGGCCGCTCGCGCGCCGGTCGCAACCGTTTCCACGTCTTCACGCCCGGGCTCGCGCAGATGACAGTGCACGTCGATGAACCCCGGCGAGACGATGAGTCCCGCGCAATCGATGATCTCTGCGTCATCCGGAGCATCGATCGTTCGGCCGACCGCGCTGATCTTGCCGTCGGAGACCAGCAGATCTCCACGCTCGTTCATCTTCTGCGACGGATCCACCACCGTTCCGCCGCGCAGGAGAATCGGCTTCACTCGCGATCCCCGGTCTCGCGCCCGCGGCCGCTTCCGCCTTTCGCCGCCTCAGCGAGCTCCGGCTTCCCGCCCGCGAGCAGATAGAGCACCGCCATCCGAACGGCAACACCGTTCGTGACCTGGTCGAGTATCACGCTGTGCGGGCCATCAGCAACGTCGGAGTCGATCTCGACCCCGCGATTCATTGGACCGGGGTGAAGAATGAGAATTTCCCGCTGGGCGCGGTCCAGCCTTTCGCTCGTGATTCCGAATACCCGATTGTATTCGCGCGCCGAGGGAATGTATCCGGCCGTCATCCGCTCGAACTGCAGCCTCAGAACATTCAGCGCCTCGGCCCACTCGATTGCCTCCTCGATGCGGTCGAAGATGCGCACCCCGAACTCGTCGATAGCATTCGGCAACAGCGAACGGGGTCCGCACACTGCCACTTCGGCCCCGAGCTTAGTCAGTCCCCAGATGTTCGATCTCGCCACTCGCGAGTGGAGGATGTCGCCGCAGAGGCATATTCGTCGCCCAGTGAGATCTCCGAACCGGTCCCGCAGCGTAAGAATATCGAGGAGTCCCTGCGTCGGGTGTTCGTGCGTTCCATCGCCGGCGTTGATCACGTTCGATTCGATTCGGTCCGCAAGAAACTGCGCCGCTCCGGACGCCGAGTGCCGAATTACAACCATGTCGATCCGCATCGCCTCGAGATTTCGCGCGGTGTCTACGAGCGTCTCACCCTTCGAGACGCTCGATCCCGACGTGGAGACATTGACGGTGTCCGCGGAGAGTCGCTTCTCCGCGAACTCGAAAGAGATACGGGTGCGGGTGGAATTCTCGAAGAAGAGATTGACGATCGTCGATCCGCGCAGCGCCGGCACCTTTTTGATCGCGCGCTCGCTGATCTCTTTGAAGGGTTCGGCGGTGTCGAGAATGAGTCGAATCTGGTCACCAGTCAGCGACTCGAGGCCGAGAAGATCTTTTCCGAGTGCTCCCGTCACACAGCCGACTTGGGGGCGAGCACGACTTCGCTCCGCCCGTCCAGCTCGCTGACGAACACGTCAACGCGCTCATCGGGTCCGGCCGGGATTTCCTTGCCGATGACATCCGCGTGAATTGGAAGCTCACGTCCGCCGCGATCGATCAAAACCGCGAGCGAGATCTTCGCCGGTCGTCCGAAGTCGGCGAGCTCGTCAAGCGCGGCACGCACCGTCCGCCCGGTGTAAAGCACGTCGTCGACGATCACGATGTGCTTGCCGTCGAGGTCCCAGGGCAAATAGGTCGGTCCGACAACCGGTCGCGGGCCGACCGTCTGGAGATCGTCACGATAGAGCGTAATGTCGAGGGAGCCTTGAGGAACGAGGACGCCTTCGCCGGCATCGATCATTCGGACCAGCTGGTCGGCAAGCTGCACTCCTCGGCGCTGGATTCCGACAAGGATCAGGTTGTCCGTTCCGCGATTGAGCTCGACTATCTCGACCGACATTCGCTTCAAGGTGCGCTCGACCGCCCTGGAGTCGAGGACTGTCGTTGTTTTCGTGGTCATCGGTTCACAAATATGGCGCGGAAGCGGACTTAATTGAAGGCGGGCCGCGGATATAGATTGCTGACATGCTGTCCGAGCTGCTCAGACTCTTCCAGGTGCATCAACAGCCCGCTCGAATAACCGAACATTCCGTACGCGGAATCCGGGTGCTCGTAAACAACACTCGGCCGGATGTCGACACAACCGAGGTGCTCGCGCGACTCGACCGCACCCTTGCGCTAATCGAGCAGTACGTCCCGCACCATTTCCTGCATCTCAAGCGCGACTTTGCCTACATCGTCGTCGAGCGCTTCGCCTGCCGCGGTGCGTACTTTCACGAACAGCACGCGTGTCTGGTCGAGCTCACGTTCTGCGTGAATCCGGGCTTTTCCGACGCGGAAGTGGCCGCGACGATCCTGCACGAGGCTATGCACGCCAGGTTGCACCGGCTCGGGTTTCCTTTGGAGATGGAAGACCGTGCCAGGCAGGAGCGCTTCTGCCGTCGCGCCGAGATCGAGTTCGGCCACCTCGTGCCATCCGGAGATCGAGTCATAGCGCGCGCCAACGCCACACTCGCCGCTTCGGACGAAGACGTGGCGCCGGTGATCGATCCTCGCCTCGCCGCACAACGAATTGCCGAGGCCGATCGGCGGGCTATTTGATCTCGAGGTTGTTCTCCGCTTCGACCATCTTCACCGCTTCGACGTGATCGGCTTCCTCGCCGAGTCTTTCCCGGGCCTCGTGAAATCTCCCGGCGGTCAGCGAAATGAGCGGTGTGCGGACACCGAGGTCTTCAGCGAGCACCGCCGCTATGCCGATGTCCTTCTCGAGCAGAGCGAGACGAAACGTTCGCGGGAACGCCCGCGTCAACACGCGCTGCGGAATGAGATTCTCGGAGCTGTTCGACCGTCCACTCGAGGCGTTGATTACGTCGAGCGCGGTCGCCGGGTTCACGCCAGCCCTTACGAGGATCGCCAACCCTTCGGCAGCCGATAAAATGTGAACCGCCAGAAGCGCGTTGTTCACCGCCTTGAGTGCATCCCCGGCGCCCACCGGTCCGGCGTGGACGATCTTCTTGCCGAATGCCTCGATGACGGGGCGCACGCGCTCGAATACCGACTGCTCCCCGCCCCACATCACCGTCAGCGTCCCCGCTCTTGCGGCGATAGTCCCGCCGCTCACGGGCGCATCGATGAACCCAACGCCCCGGCCACCCAGCTCCGCCGCGATCGACCGCGAGGTCGGCGGATCGCCCGACGTGCAGTCGATCAGCACTGCGCCCTTACCGAGCGATTCGAGCATTCCGTGCTCTCCATGCAACACTGCTTCGACTTCGACAGATGACGGCAGGCAGGTGATGACGACTTCCGCGCCCGCGACGGCCTCCGCCGGCGTCCGCGCCGCGCGCACTCCGTGGCTTTTGGCAAAGTCGCTCGCTTTCGACGCGGTGCGATTCCACACCAGCAGCTCGAAGGGATCACGCGCCAGATGGGAAGCGATCAGCTCTCCGATGTCGCCGAGCCCGAGAAAGGCAATTTTCATTCTGGGGTGCTACCGATCGTGAGACGAGAACGAGAGGCGTTGCGCTCGTAGATCAACGACGAAATGTCGGATATCAGTTTGCTCGCCCTGACGCCGTCCTGGATTCCGCGCGTCAGCACAACTAGAACGTACGGCTTTCTGCCCGGCGGATACACGATCGCGGCGTCGTGAGAATGCGCGGTGATCTCACCCGTCTTGTGCGCGACGCGAACTCCGGCGGGGAGCCCGGCCGGAATCTTTTCATTGAACTCCTGCGCCAGCAGAATCTCCCGCATCTCACGCGTCGCGTCCGGCGGGGCTGCCCCGCCTTCTTCAATCGCTCGCAGAATTATCGCCAGATCGCGCGCGGTCGTCGTGTTATTCATGCCTTTATCGAAGGCCTTTCCGTCTTCTACGCCGCGCAGCACCTGGATCCGGTTGGCGCCGAGCGAGCGCATCGTACCGGTCACCGACTCGGCGCCGACGAGAGCGATCAACGTGTTGGTGGCGAAGTTGCTCGAGCGCGTGATCATCAGCCGCAACAACGTATCCACCGGTATGCGCTGCCCGAGGCGGAGGTAGAGCGAAGAATCGCTGTCCGAGCCCGGATCGAGCGCATATGGCGACCCGTCTACAATCGACGCGAACTGGTTGACCAGCATCAGTCCCTGATCCATTCGGAACGAACCGGCAGCCGAGCGCCGAAAGAGCTCGATCATCACCGGCACTTTCATCGTGCTCGCGGCGTGAAAGCTCGTGTCGGGATTGAGAAATAGCGTGTCTCCCGAAGCAAGGTCGATATAGGCCAGCCCGACCTGGGCGCCCGGCTCCTGTCGAATGCGATCCTGGATCCGGTCGAGCGTCGAATCCTGACTATGCGTGACCGCCAACAGCATTGCGGCGAGCAGAATCATCGCCTCGAGTTCCCTTTCAGGCGTTCACCGCCGAAGCGCCAGTGGGATCAGCACCCGTATGAACTTCCGTCCAGATGCTCTCCTTGTGGCGGTCCTTCAGGAGGATCGATCCGACGACTACCGTAGCCAGCGCGACAATGATCGGAAACGCCAGCCCCGCGTAGATGTTTCCCGTCTTCGCGACGAGACTCGTCGCGATAATGGGAAGAAATCCTCCGAACCAGCCATTTCCAAAATGATACGGGAGGGACATCGACGTGTATCTGATCTTCGCGGGGAATGCCTCGACAAGAAATGCCGCGATTGGACCGTAGACCATGGTGACGAAAACGACCTGAATGAACACCAGAGCCGTCAGTGCCACAGGATTAACGGGGCTCGAGTACGCCTTCATTGCGTGATAGATCGGCACGTAGGAGATTGCCGCGAGGAGATTCCCCGCCATCATGATCTTCTTGCGCCCTATCCGGTCCGACAGACTCCCGAAGAAAACGAAGAGCGGCGTGCCCAGGAACAGTGCGACGGCGACACACACGTATGATGTGACGAGCGGGACTTTGAGCACCGTCTGCAGGAACAGCAGCGCGTAGAACTGTCCCGTGTACCACACCACAGCCTGCCCCGCCGCGGCGCCAAATAGCACTGTGAGAAAGATCTTCCACCCGGCCCACGATCCGAAGCTCTCCTGGATCGGAGCGCTCGATGTCCTTCCCGTATCCTTCAGGATCGTGAAAATCGGCGATTCACGCAGACGCAGTCTTATGTAGTACGAGATGGCCACGAGGAAGAGCGACAGCACGAACGGAACGCGCCAACCCCAGACCTTGAACGCCTCTTCACCGAGGATTCCGCGGACGATGAGGATCACAGCGAGCGAAACAAACAGCCCCAGGGTGGCGGTGGTCTGAATGAAGCTGGTGTAGTATCCCCGCCGGCCGTCGGGAGCGTGCTCCGCCACGTACACCGCGGCGCCACCGTACTCGCCACCCAGTGCCAGGCCCTGCAGCAGCCGGAGCACCACGAGAATGACCGGCGCTGCGACACCTATCCTTGCGTAGCCGGGAAGAAATCCGATCGCCGCCGTCGAGCCACCCATTATCAGGAGCGTCGCCAGAAACGCGAACTTCCGTCCGACGACGTCTCCGATGCGACCGAAGACCAACGCGCCGAATGGACGCACCGCGAATCCCACCGCAAAAGTCGCGAGCGTCTTGAGAAAGCTGGCCGTCGGGTTGTCGCCGGGGAAAAATTGCGTCGAGATGATCGCGGCGAGGCTGCCGAAGATGTAGAAGTCGTACCACTCGATCATCGTGCCGACGGACGATGCGGTGATCACTCTCCAGATTCCCTGCGCCGCGTCCAACGGATGCGGCTTCAGGCGCTCGCTTCGAGATATCGACCCACCCGATGTCATGTCAGCAATCCCTCGTAATGGTTGACCGCGCGCGCGTCAGCGAATCCAGCCGCGCGACTTGTACGACGCAGTCGCGAATGTCTCGTAGAGCCAAGCCCGGAATGCGCGGAGCCTGTCTTCGGCGTTTGCTCCCGGATATAGGCCCGACCCGCGCACCGCCGCCGGCACGCACACAACCTTTAGGCCGGCCGCCTCGAAAGTAGCACACGCCCTTCTCGTGTGCAGGGGGGACGTCACCACGGCAAGCGTGCTCCATCGATTGTCTCGGGCGATGCTGCTCATTCTCATCGCCTCGGTGCGCGTGGTCACGACGGAATCGACGAAGATCACGCGAGGGGGCGTTCCCACTAGCGCGACGAGCGCATTCAAGTCAACCGAATCCGAGGTCGACCGTCCTCCCAACGCTCGAGTCTCGCGCGAGACCAGCACGACGGGTGCCACCCCACGCCTTGCGAGTGACAATCCCGTGAGCAGTCTGTCGACGGTCTCGCTCCGCATCATGCCGTCGGGCGTCATCCCCATCGACAAAACAGCAATCGCATCCGCAGTCGCCGGAAGCGGATCCGCGCGAACATACGGTCGCGATAAAGCTGACACTACGGGCGTATAGGCGACGACAACGGAAATCACGGCGATGACGCCCGCGGGGACCCAGACAAGCGGGCGAAGACGCGTGGCTCCGAGAAGAGCTCCCAGGATTGCCGCGGGAAGGTAGAGCGCCAGGTCCGGCCGTCGAAGCAGCTGCTGCACTCCGAGAACGTGCGCGGCCACAGCGGCCAGCGTCGCGACAACGGCTCCCGCCAATGCCTGCCGTCGATCCCATGTCACTTCTTCGCGAGGATCTTCTTCTGATTCGCCAGGATATTGTTCTGGTTTGCGACAACGCGATCACTTGCCATTGTGTCCGCTCCCTGTGGGTGAGACGTGCGAATCTAACAAACGGCGGGAGAGTTGTCGCTTACCGCCGATAGGCTGGTGCGGCGACCCAACGGGAGGAATCGATGATGCTCCGTAGCCATCGAACGGCGGGATCAACCCGCCGCGCCGCTAACGGATCGGCTTCTCGGGCGTGGGCGGCGTGGGCGGCGTGGCGGAGATT
>JBBQFZ010000039.1:0-20999 GCA_038322455.1 Gemmatimonadales bacterium
TGATTTTTTCTTTTTTCTTTTTCTCATTTTTTTTTTTTTTTTTGTTTTTTTTTTTTATTTTTTGGCCTGCTCGCTCGGTGGTGTTTTGGCGTTTCTTCCCCCGGCTCGTGCCGCAACAACGCGTCCGTCGGCGTCGACCCATGCGACCAGACCGTGCGGCGCTCCGTCGAGCCGCCACGCGCGAATCGTGTCCCTGTGCGCCACGGCCCAGTTGCCGTTTTTCTCCAGCGTCGCGCTGTCGGCTACGGTGAACAGCGACTCGGCGGCGATGCGCAGTGTTGGGCGCGTCACCGTGCGGGTGGTGGGATCGAAGACCGATATGCTCTCGTTTCTGCCGAGCTTGGGCGCGCCGCCCAGCATGAACACGATTGGTGCGAGTGTCGGAGTGTACAACGGCGCGATGAACGTGTAGCGCGCCGGCGGGCGATGTGTCGCCTTCTTGCCGGCAATGAAGATCGTCGTGTCGTCCTGGATGGTCGCGTTGAGCGAAAAGGGCTTCGTCGGTCGGGATACCGCGGCGTTCATGTCGATCAAGTGAAGGCCGCGCGTCAACCTCGTCTGCCAGCGCGCGGACGTCCGCTCGTGCGCCGCGGCTCCAGGCACCTGAAAGTCGCCGACGAAATATTCCTCGCTCTCGAGCGAATTCACGGCGGTGTCGAGCGCCGACGATGCGGCTCCAATCTGCTCTCCGCCGCGCTCGATGGAGTAGTAGTAGGTCGCCGGCTGCAGTCTGAGCGCGACTTCCGCGAGCTTCTGGGCGTCGCTGCGGTTTGCGTTCCGCGTTACCATCATCGCCATTCCGCCAAGCCACAGCGCGACGATGACTGCGGCGAAGAAGCCGCGTCTGGACATCACTTGTTGTTGGTTCGGAAAAAGAGGCGGTGCTTCACCCCAATAGGACGATTTAGACGATCGTGAGACTCGTCTCGTCGTTGATCCAGCCCAGATAGCGCTCCAGCCCGCCAGTTACCGGAACGGCGAGCAGCTCGGGCACTTTGTAGGGGTGAAATTCCTTGAAGGCGCGCTCGAGACCGTGGATGGCTCCGGACCTGGTCTTGAGCATCACGACGACCTCGATCTCGTCGGCGAGCTTGTCCTCCCACCGGTATAGCGATCGGGTGCCCGGGAGAATGGTGCCGCATGCGACCAAACGCCGCTCCAGCAACAACTTGACGAACTTCACCGCCTCCTCGGAGGTGGCGAGCGTTGTAAGTACGACGACGGCGTCGGTGTGGCCCAAGTCTCAGTCCGCGTTAGGGTTGGCGCCACAGAATCTAACCTTCGGGGTATGATTTGTGACATTTATTGTTACAAAGTGTCGGTGGTGACCATGCGTGGCCCCAACACATCATTAGGTCGCCTCTTTCACGGCTCAAATGCTCGACCCCACTCTCTACATCAATCGTGAGCTAAGCTGGCTCGAATTCAACGTCCGTGTTCTGCACGAGGCGTTCGATCCGAGGAACCCGCTGCTCGAGCGTCTGAAGTTTCTCTCGATCTTCAGCACGAATCTCGACGAGTTCTACATGGTGCGAGTGGCTGGCCTTCGCCGGCAGGTCGCGGCCGGCGTCCAGCACTGGCCCGCCGACGGAATGGCGCCCACCGAACAGCTTGCCGCGGTCACCAGGCGGGTCGCCGAGCTGATGGATCTTCAGCACAAGTGCCTCTACGATCACCTGCTCCCTGAGCTGGACGAGCACGGAATCAGGCTGGTGGGAATGGCGGACCTGACGCCTGAAGAGTGGCTGACGGCCGATCAGTTCTTCGAGTCGCAGGTCTTTCCCGTTTTGACGCCGCTCGCTTTCGATCCCGGTCACCCGTTCCCGTATATCTCCAACCTCTCGCTGTCCCTCGCTGTCCAGATTTTCGACCCCGGCACGAGCGCAACGCGATTCGCACGCGTGAAGGTTCCAAAGAGTCTTCCGCGCTGGATTCCATTCGGGCGGGCGAACCACTTCGTTCCTCTCGAGCAGGTGATTGGCGCCAATCTCGGGGCGCTCTTTCCCGGGATGGAGATTCACGGCTACAACACGTTTCGCGTCACCCGGTACTCCGACCTCGAGATCGCGGACTCCGACGAAGACGACGATCTGCTCGAAGTCATCGAAGAGCAGGTTTTCCAGCGCCGGTTCGCGGAAGTGGTGCGCGTCGAGGTGGAAACGGGAACGCCGCGGGATCTGCGCGATCTTCTCCTGAGCGAGCTTCTCGAAGATCAGCCGCCGGAGATGCCGGCGCTCACCGAGTCCGATCTCGTCGAGACCGGGCCCCTGCTCGACCTCGGCGATCTGATGTGGCTCGCCATGCTCGACATTCCCGAGCTCAGGGATCCGCCCTTCAATCCGGTCATTCCGCCGGAGCTGCGCGATACAACGCGTTCGATCTTCAGCGCGATTCGCGAGCAGGACATTCTCGTCCACCATCCGTTCGACTCATTCCCTGCTTCGGTGGAGCACTTCCTGACGTCGGCCGCGATCGATCCGAACGTGCTCGCGATCAAGATGACGCTCTACCGCACCTCCGGCGACACACCGATCGTGCGCGCTCTGACGGAAGCAGCCCAGCGCGGAAAGCAGGTGGCCGTCCTCATCGAGCTGCAGGCGCGCTTCGACGAGGTGAACAACATCACCTGGGCGCGCACGCTCGAAGGTTACGGGGTGCACGTCGCCTACGGGCTCCCCGGTCTCAAGACGCACACGAAAACCGTGCTCGTCGTGCGACGCGAGGCCGACGGCATTCGACGCTACTCGCACATCGGCTCGGGGAACTACAACTCGAAGACCGCGCGGGTCTATACCGACCTCGGACTGCTCACCTCGAGTCCGTCGATCGGCGCGGATCTCACCGACATCTTCAACGCGCTCACGGGCTTTTCACGCCAGAGCGAGTACAGGAAGCTGCTCGTCGCGCCGCACAACATGCGTCAGCGATTCACCGCGATGATCAACCGGGAAGCGGGTCTCTCGCGTGCCGGAAAGAAGGGACGCATCATCGCGAAGATGAACTCGCTCGTGGATCCCGAGATCATTCAGCACCTCTACGACGCGTCGCAGGCCGGCGTAGAGATCGACCTGATCGTGCGCGGAATCTGCTGCCTCAGGCCAGGCATTGCCGGGATCAGCGATCACATCCGGGTAATCAGCATCATCGGCCGCCTCCTTGAGCATTCCCGAATTTTCTACTTCGGCAACGACGGCGACGAAGAGATGTACTTCGGATCGGCTGACTGGATGCCCCGCAACTTCGATCGTCGAATCGAAGTCGTTGCTCCAATCGAAGATCAACGTCTGCACGCGCGCGTCTACTCTCTGCTCGAGACCTGCCTCGCCGACAACCGGCAGGCGTGGGATCTCGGTCCGGACGGAACCTATGTGCAGAGAAAGCCGGGTAATCGGCCGGTGATCTCAACGCACGAGCGCCTGCTTGTCAATTCGTGGGGCATGCAGCCGTTTCCGGAAGCCAGGGCCAACGCCGGAAATAATGGCGCGGACATGCCTCAAGCGGAAAGCGCGGCGCGAATTCAGTCGGCGGTGCCGACCTCGTCGTCGTAGGTCATCACCGTTCCGTCCGGTGCGACAATCTCGACCGGAACGCCCGCAAGCTCGGCGAGAAGGTTGGATTTTCGGCTCGCCCCCCATAGCTCGAGCCGCAGCTTGTCGGTCTGGCGCGTCGGAACCGCGGTCAGCCTCAATGCTCGTTCCATCCACCGCACCTTCACCTCGGCCACCGCGCCCGTGTGGCCTCGGTCAAATCCGTCCGCCACGCGCAGGATTGCCGAGAGGCTCTTGATAGTCTCGCGCAACTGTTTGTCGAGCCCGCCGTAGTTGGCGTGCTTTTTCCTGGGCTCGGCGCCACGATGATAGCGCGACACGTTGGCCACGATGATCTGGTCCGCCGGAGTCATACCGAGAAGCTCGGCGTGCTCGACAAGGTGGTACGAATGCTTGTTGTGCTTGTCGTAGCTGATGTGATATCCGATGTCGTGAAGCAGCGCTGCGTCGGCGAGCAGCTTCCGATCATCGGTGGTGCACCCCAGGCGCTGGCCGATCGAATCGAAGATCTGTAGAGCCAGCTTGAGAACGTGTCGCGCGTGCGGCTCTTCATAGTGCGATTTCTCCGCCAGCTCGCGAACGGATCGCTCGCGAGCTTCTCCCGGATCGGCTGATTCTGGTTTGACGTGAGCGCTCTCGAGCAGAATTCCCTCGCGAATGCCGTACGCTGAAACCACCAGCTCTCTTGCGTCGAGGCGCGCGGCAGCTTCAGCCGCCACCGCCAGTCCTCCGACGATGATGTCGGCCCGCGCGGCGTTGAGCCCTGGAACACTCTGCCTCTCGCCGGAAGACATGTTGTACAGCAGATCCACGATGTGCTCGAGCTCCACGCGCGGGATCACGGTGCCGTGCACGGTCTTCGCATTCTCGATTCCGGTGCGCGCGAGATAAATCGCCGCGAGGCTGGTGAACGTGCCGCCCGAGCACACGATGCGCGCCGTGTGCCAGTGGCGCGCCGATACGTGCTCCCGGAGCTCGGAACGCACGTGCTTTCTGAGCTTGCGCATTCCCTTTTTCCTGGCCGGCGCAGCGAGATACTCCTCCGTCACACGGATCGCGCCAAGCGGCAGCGATATGAGGCGCTCGACGAGACCGTCCGCGCTCAGCGCCAGCTCGAGAGAGCCGCCACCGATGTCCATCACCACCGCGCGTCCCACTCCAAGATCGAAATGCGCCAGTGCGCTGCGGAAGCTGAGTCGCGCTTCGTCCTCGCCGCGAAGGATCTTGACCTTGAGCCCAGTCTCGGCGCGTACGAGCTTCAGGAAATCGTCGCCATTGCTCGCTTCGCGGACTGCGCTCGTGGCGATGACTTCCGTTCGCTTCACACCGAGCTGGTTCGAGAGAGTCGCCATTCGGCTGAGCGTGCTCAGCGCATTCTGAATCGCGATCTCGCTCAGCGATCCATTCTTGTGGAGTCCCGCCCCAAGCCTCGGCGCGGCCTTCATTTCGTCCACCACCCGAATGACGCCACTCGGCGAGACATCGGCGATCGTCTGCCGAATCGAGTTGGAGCCGATGTCGATGGCGGCGACGCGGACGTCGGCGTCGTTCCGGAGTTGCGGGACGCCCGTGCTGCTCAGGCTCAGATAGGAATTTGGCGAGGGACTCATGACTAAAAGCTGACGGATGGACCCGCGAAACGAAACGTCTCGCCGGCCGCCCCTAGTGGCATTTGCCCGCGCCCGCGTCAAAGACTCCGCCGTCGGTGTCGATGAACGCGCGTCGGTACTCGCCGGTGCCAAGTGCCAGCTTCAGGATGCCGAAGTGACCGCGAACCTGTATGGCGGAGTTTGCGTCGACCGGATTGTGAATGCCGCGCAGTGTTCCTCCGCCGGTGCCAGCGATGATCTCGGTCATTCCCCTCGCGGAGTCGACGCCCGCGCCCGCCGTTTGCGGAAGGAAGCGCTCGTAGTGGTGCTCGTGCCCGTTCAGCACAAGATCGACATTCGCCTTGTCCAGTATTTCCCAGAGCGTCTGCATCTCAGGCGAGCCCGGAAAATAGATGCCCGAGCTGAAGCGCGGACGGTGGAAATATGCGAGTGTGCATTGCGCGGGATGCGCTTTCAGATCCCGACGCAGCCAGCCCTCCTGCGCGCGCGCATGGGACGGATTGGTATCCTCGAAGTACAACTCGCTGTTGAGCGATACGACGTGCCACGTCCCCACATCGTAGCTGTAATAGCCCTTTCCCCCCGGACCCGCGGCCGCGCCGAAAAAACGAAAGTAAGGGTCGAGATTTCCACTGTCGTAGTCATGATTTCCCGGAGAGGGCCGGATCACTTTCATTATCCGGGGCGTGCCCCACGACGAGCCAAAGCATCGTGGGAAATCGCTGTCTACGCCGCTGGAGCCCGAGGGATACGCGTTGTCCCCCAGCGTTGCGACCACGCTTTCCACCCCGCGCGCGCTGTCGTCAGCAAGCGCCCGCTCGACAAGCGCGGCCGTCCCTTCATCACCGCTCTTCCCGCACACGGCAATGTCGCCGGCGGCGATCATCATCGGGGCGCCGGCGAGCACCGATTCCACCTGGTCCGAAGGCAGCGTGGTCTCCGGTGTCGGCTTCTCCTGGCGAGAGCAGCCGAGAATCAGGAGCGTGAGAGCAAGCGCGCTACAGCGCGAAGCCGACACTCGTCGTAAATCGGTGGCCGCTGCGATTCGTGAACAGCACATTGAGGCTCTTGCCCGGATCGAGGAAACCAACCCAGAATCCCGCACCAGCCGCCCTTTGCCAACCGCCCGGCGACTGTCCGTTCACATAAACGCGCCCCGCGTCCATGAATCCCAACGCGCCCACGTCGAGCGGAAGAATGAATGGGAATTTGGCGATCGGCACGCGCAGCTCGGTTGTTCCGTATACCGATGCGTCGCCCGCGTACCTCTGCTTCTCCTCCGTTCTGAACGTTTCGGAGCCACCGAGGAACGCCGCGTCAAAATACGGGAATGGACCCCATAGTTTTTTTCCGCCGGCGCGCAGCGCGAGGACGGGTTTTTTCGGCGCGGGCAGCGTGAAGAACGCTTCCGCAAATCCATCGAGCGACTCGTACGGCTTGACCGCGTCCCACATGGCGGGGTAGCCCGTGCCGGCCAAATCGAAGACAAAGCGCGGCTTGAGGGTGTCCGGCAGCATCACCCACTTGGAATCGATGCGCGCCCGCAGCTGCATTCCCGCCTGGCCGAATTTGGAAAAGCCGTAAGGGTGAAGCTGTGTGATGAAACGATTGGCGAGACTATCCGTGGTGGTGTAGCGAACGATGGGCCCGATAGAGATGTCGCTCAGCGGATTGAGCGAACGGGCGATCGCCGGACGAATCTCCCACTGGCGGTCCCTGACGTCATACAAGCTTCCGCGCAGATCCGCCACATCGTTGCCGAAGCCGTGGAAGTGCACGACCTCGAACTGCGACATGTGCGCTTTCACCGGGAAATGAACATCGGACTCCTCTAGCCGCTTGTCGTACACGCCCCGAACGCGCGTGCGGCTGCTCGACGCCGAGTAGCCGACGTCTGCCTCGATCATGCTCGAATACGGAACGTCGCGGAACCCGTAGTTGTAGCGGACCACTCCGATCACGGGATAGTAGCCCAGCCCGCGCTGCGAATGGATTCCAACCACCGGCCTGGTGGATGATCCGCGGTCCACCTGCGGCGGGATCAGCGTGCCGTACGCGCGGAGCCACGGCCGCCGGTTGAACTCATGGTTGAACGCGTTGTCGAGATTGCGAAGGATGTCGACGGTATCCCTGGCGTACTTCACGTCGTTGACGGTGCCGGCATCGTAAAAGTGCGTTGGATTTCGCTTGCCGCCCACGGTCGAGAGATCGACCATGGCGTTCGATCCGTTACCACCGATTACCCTGACCAGAATGCTGCTCCGGACCATCCCCTGAACCGTCGCGTGGTCATTGCCGCCGTGGAGGTAGATGCGGATCTGTTTCGTATCGCGCGCGTCGAAGCGGCGCTGGAAGTAGGGAGCGGCTCCGCCCGAGCGAATGCTGACATCCACGATTCCGTCGCCGGAGCGAGTGATGGTCGCATCGTCGTCCGCGTCGGTGCCGTGTATGTCCGCTACGCCCCACAGCTGGCCGTAGTACTCGTCGGCCGACGCCGGGAGGGCATTTCTTCGTGCCTTGAGCGTGCGCGCGATCCGCTGCGATGTGGGCGCATACTCGGGCGGCATCTCCATCATCGCGCGGTCGATGACATCGTCCGTGATGGTTCGCTGGATGCTGCTGGCCACGGAATCCCAGACGAATCTGTCGAGGCTGGACAGCGTGCGGCGATCGAACTCTCCTGCATTGGCAAAGAGTGCGGATGGATTCGGATATTCCGGCCGGAACGTGATCAGGTTCGACTGCGCCCGACGGGCCAGGCTTATGATGAGGCCCTCGTACGAAACGAACGCCTTGTCGCGATCTCTCGGCAGCGGCTCCCAGGGCACTTCGTTCTTCTTGCCGGTGCGAACCCACTTCCACTGATCGGGGTGGCGATCGTTGTCGCCGATCAGCATGTCCATCAGGCGCGCCGTCAACAGCTGCCGCTGATCGATCTGATCCCTCGGATCGGTGTTGATGTTCTCGAGCAGCTTGTCGCTGCTTATGACGTCGTCCGCGCCGGACGGAAATCCGCGCCCCTTCTTGGGCACAGCCGGATACTCCTCGAGCGTGCCGAGCATCCCGGCGTACTCCCGCCGGAACTTGCCGAGGATGGGATCGTCGGGCATCATCGCAGGGGTGGGAGTCGGATGCAGGATTCCTGCGCGCGCGAGCATTGGCGCTGCGGCGAGCGCTCCTGTCGGATGCGACGCGCTCCCCTCGTCACGCACGACGTACCATATGACCGTGCCCTTGTACTGCTGCGGCAGAACAGTGAACTCTTTTTTCACCGAACGGAACACCCACTCACTCCCATCGGCCGCGTCGAAACGCAGCGACTTTGTCTGAGCTCCGCCACCTTCCTTGGTTGGCGTCAATCCACCGGCGAAGGTCCTGAGATCGACCACTGGCACTTTTATCGGGGTCGTCCAGGCGTCGCGATAGTTGTCTCCGAGCATGAGTCGGTGAAAGCTGCCGGCGCGGTACACCTCTCCCGCGATTACGACGACGCTGTCGCTGCCGACTCTGCGCGCGGGGGCAGCCTGCGAATACGACGTCCTGAACGGAAGTAAGCCGAGCGACAGGTTGACCGCGACGAATGCGGCCCCCGCAACCCGTTTACCCGCGCATTTGACGTTGATTTTCATAGCGGCCCTCCATGCATCACTTGCGCCATGGATACACCGAAAGATCGGCGGGCACATGAGTAGCCTCGTCGCTGATCAACAGAAGGTTGTCCTTCGTAATCGCCACTCCCTCCGCCTGGTTATGGTCGGCGGCCGCGGGAATCGGCCCCGATCGCACCACGTCTCCCTCCGGCGTGACTACCGCGATCGCGCGCTGGCGCGATGCAATTATCACGTAGTTCCCAGTGACGGGATCGATGTTCATGTCAGACGCATGAAACGACTTCCAGCGGTTTGCTCCCGCCAGCTCAGACATCGGAACGGTGATCACGGTCGGCCTTGTGGAGTCGGTCAACGGCATCGGGAACCGATAGATCACCAGGTCGTGGTTGGCGCCCTTCATCAGGACTTTCTTGCATACCAGCACCAGACGCGCGCTGTCCGCCTCGAACGCCATGCTCTCGAACTCGCACTCCTTGCCGAGATGCGTGTCGTACTTCGAGTACGGTACTTCGGCGCCGTCGGCGCCCTCCTTGAACCTGAAAATCTTGCCGTTGCTCTCCAACAGATACACGTCGGTCCCCGCGATGGTGATCGCCTCGAAATCTCCGTGGGGCAGGCCCGACAGCGTGAACCGCTTCAGGATGATTCCCGCTTTGGGATCGATTTCGTAAATCTTCCCAATCTCATCGTCATGCGTGAGGACGGTTCCGCGGCTGGTGAGCGCAAGACCCGAGATCTCCCTCAGCTCTGACGGCATGATCCACATAGCGACGGGCGGATCTTTCGTGGAATCCGTCTGCGCTGCGGCGAGGCGGCGAGCCAGCTGCTCCTCGCGCGTTGCCGCGACCTGCTTCAAACTGGCGGCTCTTGCGCTCGGCGCTTCGCGGCAGCCCGTAATCAATGCTGCCAGTCCGACGACGAACGTTACGCGGCGAACGCCCCTTGCCGCGCTACTGGGCGTCTTTCCCGTCCTCGACGGGCTCTCCACCCTCGAGCGTGGCGGATTCAATGGCCTCGCCCGCATGCTCGTGGATTGCCGTCAGAAGTGTGTCGCGCGGAACAGACTTCCTGAGCCTGGTGAGGTAATAAATCTCACTCGGCTTCCCGACGTTGGTCACGATCTCGTCGAGGTCCCAGCGCTTGGTCACCTTGTTGAGAACCTCTTCCACCCGCTTTTGCGCCTCCGGCACATCGTCCGTCATGACGGTCAGCACCGAGTTGTAGCGCGCTTTTTTCTTTTTGCCCATCGTCGCACTAACCCGGCCGAACCGGTCTGCGAGCGCGTTCGCCTTCTCCGGCGTCAGCGAGAGAAGGAGGTCTCGATCCGGAATTTGATGGTCTCCCGTCGGGCTGGCGAGGGCTTCAAGCGGTCGCGACCACTGCGCCGACGCTCCCGTCATCAGCATGTTCCTGCCGTAGTCGTAGCGCCACGTCACGATCAGCACGAAGTTGAAAATGATCGAGACGACCGCGCCCACGGCAAGCGACTGGACGCCGGCCGCGAAGCCCACGACGATGCTCAGGAAGATGTAAACGAGGTCCCGGGTGTCGCGGAGCGTGGTCCTGAATCGCACCGCGCCCACCACTCCGGCCAGACTGAATGCCAACGCGAGGCTGTTCTGCACCATGAACACGATTCCCGCCACTACCAGCGGCAGGAAGATCAATGTCTGTACCACGTTCTGATTGTGTTGTCCCCCCGATGGCCTGGCTGACATGTACACCCACGTCACGGGAAGCATCAACACGAGGGCGCCGAAAAGAATCATCACAGTCGTGATGACTACGCCGAGGAGCGATCCCAGGGCGAAGGTGCCAGACGCGGTGGGGGACGAGAGTGCATCTGCCAAAACGGTGGGACCCTCCGATACATCCCCGATACCCTTGGCCGCGATTGCTGTAATCTCACGTGGAAAAAAGGTCGTCAGGAGGGCGACGACGATCGCCACGATCACGTAATACGCCACGAGACGGCGCACAGGGCGATCCGACTTCATCGTCAAGACATCGATCAATCCTCTTAAAACGGGCATGTCGGCCCTCCAAGTGCAAAATGGACGCCTGAGCTAGGTCAATAACCGACCTGACAGCGCGTTGGCCTTAGCAGGGCCGCCTTGAGTCTGGGGGCGCAACCCGCGATTTTACAAGGCTATGCCGGAAGAATCACTGATTGTACGCGGCGCTCGCGAGCACAACCTCCGCAATATAGACGTCACCATACCCCGCGACCGACTGACCGTCATCACTGGTCTGTCGGGCTCGGGGAAATCTTCGCTCGCGTTCGATACCATCTACGCCGAAGGCCAGCGACGGTACGTCGAGTCGCTCTCCGCCTACGCCCGTCAGTTCCTGGGGCTCATGGAGAAACCCGATGTGGACTCCATCGAAGGACTGTCGCCGGCCATCTCGATCGAGCAGAAAAGCGCCGGCCACAATCCGCGATCCACCGTTGGAACGGTCACCGAGATCTACGATTACCTCCGGCTCCTGTACGCGCGCGCCGGAACCCCACACTGCCCCAGCTGCGGCCGCTCAGTGGAACGGCAGAGCGCCGGGCAGATCGCCGATTCCATCCTGGCCTGGCCCGAGGGGACGAAGCTCGAGATTCTCTCGCCCCTCGTGCGCGGACGCAAAGGCGAGTTCCGCGAGCTGTTCGAGGCCGCGCGCAAGCAGGGATTCGTGCGCGCCATCGTGGACGGAGAGCTCATCGAAGTCGCCGATCCGCCGAAGCTCAATCGGCGAATGAATCACAACATCTCGGTGATCGTCGACCGTCTGGTTGTTCGCGCCGAGGATCGTGGCCGCCTCAACGACTCCGTCGAGACCGCGCTCAAGCTGTCCGAAGGCCTCGTTGAAGTTCGGCGCCAGGACGACCACACCGCGCACATCTTCTCGGAAAAGTACGGCTGCCCCGTGTGTGGCATCTCGCTGCCGGAGCTCGAGCCGCGCCACTTTTCCTTCAACTCTCCCTTCGGCGCCTGCCCGGCCTGTGGTGGACTCGGCAACCGCCGCGAAGTCAGCGAGGAGCTAATCCTCGGCGACGGGAGCATCAGCATTCTCGAGGGTGTCGTACTCCCGTGGAGCGAGCCCGACGGCTACCTCAAGAAGGTGATCCTCCCGGGTCTCGCCAAGCAGCTGGGTTTCAATCTCAATACACCGTGGGGCAAGCTCGGCGCGGAAGTGCGGGACAAGCTTCTCTATGGCACTGGAGGGAAGTCGGGACAGCGCACGGACAGCTCCGGCACCCACTGGGAGGGAATACTCTCCAACATCCAGCGACGCTACGACGATACCGAATCCGACTCGGTGCGCATGGAGCTCGACCAGTTCATGGTCGAGAAGCCATGCACCACGTGCGGCGGACGCAGGCTCAAGCCGGAGTCGCTGGCGGTGACTCTCGCCGGCCGCAACCTGGGCGATCTCGTTCAGCTCTCGATCACCGATGCGCTCACGTTCTTCGAGAGTGTACCGGTGCGCGGCAATGGCAAACCCGGCCTGGATCCGGAAATCGCGGCGCCCATCCTCAAGGAAGTGCGCGAAAGACTTCGTTTTCTCAACGACGTTGGACTGGAGTACCTCACCCTTGGCCGCTCCGCGGAGTCGTTGTCGGGCGGCGAGGCGCAACGCATCCGTCTCGCAACTCAGATCGGCTCCCGTCTCGTCGGCGTGCTGTACATCCTCGACGAGCCTTCGATCGGCCTCCATCAGCGTGACAACGCGCGTCTTCTCGCCACACTTCGGCAGCTTCGCGATCTCGGCAACACCGTGATCGTCGTGGAGCACGACGAAGAGACGATGGAAGCGGCCGACCACCTGATCGACCTCGGGCCCGGGGCTGGGAAGCACGGTGGCCTCGTGATCGCGGCCGGAACCGTCGACGAAGTGCGCAACCATCCCGATTCGATCACCGGAAAATATCTGCGAGGCGAAGCCGAGATTCCGATTCCGGAAGTTCGACGCGCGCGCG
This sequence comes from Gemmatimonadales bacterium, assembly GCA_038322455.1. Lineage (GTDB taxonomy): Bacteria > Gemmatimonadota > Gemmatimonadetes > Gemmatimonadales > Gemmatimonadaceae > UBA4720. The sequence goes on from JBBQFZ010000039.1 coordinate 12,737, forward strand.
ATGCAAAGCGCCTGATCCGCATCGAGGGCGCGCGCGAGCACAACCTGCGCAACCTCGACGTCGAGATCCCGCTCGGACTATTCGTAGCCGTCACCGGTGTCTCGGGTAGCGGAAAGTCCACGCTCATCGAGGACATCCTTCACAACGCAATGGCGCGTCATTTCTATCGCGCGCGCGTGATCCCCGGGTCGCACAAGCGTATCACCGGCTTCGAGCACCTCGACAAGGTGATCGACATCGATCAGAGCCCGATCGGCCGGACGCCGAGGTCCAATCCCGCAACGTACACCGGGCTTTTCACTCCGATTCGCGAGCTGTTCGCCGAGCTGCCGGAAGCCAAGATCCGCGGGTACGGCCCGGGAAGATTTTCATTCAACGTAAAGGGCGGCCGCTGCGAGGCGTGCGAGGGAGATGGCCTCGTGAAAATCGAGATGCACTTCCTGCCCGACGTCTACGTCCCGTGCGACGTGTGCAAGGGCAAGCGCTACAACCGCGAGACGCTCGAGGTCCGCTTCCGCGGTCTCAGCATCGCGGAGGTGCTGGAGCAGACAGTGGAAGACGCGCTCGCATTCTTCGAGAACCAGCCGCGCGTTCGCCAGAAGCTCCAGACGCTCTTTGACGTCGGGCTCGGCTACATCCATCTCGGGCAAAGTGCGACGACCCTGTCCGGAGGAGAAGCGCAGCGCGTCAAGCTCGCCGCGGAACTTTCGAAGCGCGACACGGGTCGGACCTTCTACATCCTCGACGAGCCGACGACCGGGCTTCACTTCGAGGACGTGCGGATGCTGCTCACGGTGCTGCACCGGCTTGTTGACCGAGGGAACACCGTGCTCGTCATTGAGCACAACCTCGACGTGATCAAGACGGCGGACTGGATCGTTGACCTGGGCCCCGATGGCGGGCTTCGCGGCGGCGATGTTGTCGCGGCAGGGACGCCGGAGACCGTTGCCGAAGTGAAGGAATCGTATACGGGCCAGTACTTGCGCACGATGCTGGGTAGAAAGCGCAGCGGCGCTCGGAAGAAGGTGGCGTTACTGGCAGGATAGGAAGCCGATCCCAAAGGAGGACTAAGGTGGTTTCACTGCTCGACATCATTGGACCGGTCATGGTCGGCCCCTCCTCCTCGCACACCGCTGGCGCATGCCGGCTGGGATTGCTGGCGCGCGGTCTCATCGGGGGAACTCCTCAGTCGGGGCTCCTTCAGCTTCACGGCTCCTTTGCGCGCACCGGCGAAGGTCACGGCACCGACAAGGCTCTCGTCGGGGGGCTGCTTGGCTTCCGCCCCGATGACGAGAGACTGCGTGAAGCGCTCCAGATCGCCGAGCGCGAAGGCCTCGACTACAAGTTCGAGAAAACCACAATCGCCGACGCCGCGCATCCCAACACCGTGCGCATCAATATCGAGCTCGATGGGATCAAAGCCACCATGCTCGGCTCTTCGCTCGGTGCCGGCCGGATCCTCGTCCAGGAGATAGACGGTTACCCCGTCGAGGTCACCGGAAACTTCCACACCATCGTTCTCGTAGCTGAGGATAGGAAGGGTTCGATCGCCAAAATCACCGGAATCCTCGCCGAGCACGAGATCAACATCGCAACGTTGAAGGTGACGAGAAAGGAGAGGGGCGGCGACGCATTCATGGTGATCGAATGCGACGAGGAGCCCGACAGGAAAGCAGGAGCCGAGCTGCGAGAGCTGGATTGGGTTCGGTGGACGGGAGCGCTGCCAAAGGTGAGCGGGGGTTAAAGTGTACAAGGCGCTCGCTGACGCAATTCGGGACGCGGAAAAAGAGAAGAAGTCGCTGGCGCGGGTTGCGCTGGAGACCGAGGCGCGCGATCAGGGCCGCCCGGTCGAAGACATTCGGGCGGCGCTCTTGCGGGCGCTCATCGTGATGCGTAGCGCGATCGAGAAGGGACTCGTAGGAGATCTTTATTCGGCGTCGGGGCTGGTGGGTGGTGACGCGGCCAAGCTGCGAGTGAGCGAAAAAGGTCCGCTCGCGCAGACTCCATTTCGCGACATCCTCACTCGGGCTCTGGCGGTGCAGGAAGTCAATGCGGCGATGGGTGTCATCGTCGCCGCACCCACGGCGGGTGGGGCGGGCGTTCTGCCGGCGATTCTTACCGGCCTCGCGAAAGCTCGATCCGTGCCGGACGAAAAGGTGGTGGATGGGTTGGCTACGGCGGGACTGATTGGTGCCGTTGTGGCGGAGCGCGCGTCGCTGTCGGGTGCCGAGGGCGGGTGTCAGGCGGAGACGGGCGCTGCCGCGGGAATGGCGGCGGGGGCGGCCACGGAAATGCTGGGCGGTACGCCGTCGCAGGTCGGACACGCGGTTGCGCTCACCATGCAGGGAACGCTGGGGCTCGTCTGCGATCCGCTGGGCGGGCTCGTCGAATTGCCGTGCGTCTTTCGCAACGCCACCGGCTCGGCGATAGCGCTCGCGGGAATCGAGATGGCTCTGGCCGGAATCACGTTCGCGATTCCGGTGGACGAAGTGATCGACGTGATGGGCGAGATCGGCCGCGAGATGGACGTCCGGTACCGAGAGACGGCGGGCGGTGGGTTGGCCGCTACTCCAACGGGTCGGCGGCTGGCAAAGGAGCGGCTGTACCAGATTAAGCGCTCGGACGGCTGACGTTTTACTAGTGAGAAAGGCCCGAAAGCGGTATCTTCGGCGTGGGTTCTGCTCCCGGCTCAACGATCGTTCAGTAGCAGTTTTAGTAGAGACTCAATCCCAAAGGCTATGAACATTTTCGATCGAATAGCGATGTTGTTCCGCTCCAACGTCAACGCGGTGATCTCCGAGTTCGAGCAGCCCGAGAAGATGCTCAACCAGATCATTCTCGACATGCGGTCGCAGCTCGTGAAGGCCAAGCAGCAGGTGGCCGCCGCCATCGCGGACGAGAAGCGCCTCCAGGACCAGACGAAGCAGGAGCTCAAGGAAGCGGAAGATTGGGAGCGGAGAGCGATGCTCGCCGTGCAGCAGAATCAGGACGAGCTCGCCAAGCAGGCGCTGATGCGCCGCACCGAGCACATCTCGCGCGGCGAGCAGATGCAGCTCACGTGGCAGGCGCACAAGCAGGAGACCGACCGTCTCAAGGATTCGCTCCGCAGCCTCAACGACAATATTGAAGAGGCGAACCGCAAAAAGAATCTCCTTCTCGCCAAGCAGCGTCGCGCCGACGCGCAGAAGCGCATCAACGAAACGATGTCGCACATCTCCGAGAAATCAGCGTTCGAGGCGTTTGCGCGCATGGAAGAGAAGATCGAGAGCAACGAGCGCAAGGTGAAAGCGAGCGCCGAGATCGACGAAGAGTTCTCGGGCGACAAGCTGGCGAGCGATTTCAAGAAGCTCGAGGCCGGCGGCGCCAACATCTCGGCCGAGATGCAGCTCATCGCTCTCAAGCAGAAGATGGGCGTGCTTTCCGCGGGCAGCGGCACCCAGCTCAATAAGGCGCTGGGAGCCGGGCGCCGCGACGAGGAAGCAATCGAGGTCGAAGAAATACACGACGAGAACAAGTAGTTGGCCAGCGCGGCGGTGCCGGGCGGAAGGGTCAAGGTAGCGCCAATCCTCACCGGCGTTATTCTGACGTTGCTGTTGCTCTGGATGTTCGGAGAAACCGCCGACGTCTTCCTCCTGCTGTTTGTAGCGATAATTCTCTCGCTCTATCTCGGAGCGGTGAGAGACCTTCTGGTAGAGCACGCACACGTGCCTCCGAGGCTCGCGTTCTTCATCTCCGTCGTGGGATCGGCTGCCGCTCTGATCGGTCTGTTCGCTATCCTCCTGCCTCCCGTCGTGGAGCAGACGCGAGGATTGATCGTCGTGCTCCCCCAGTACATCGAGACGTGGGAGACGGGCATCGATCATTTCGTCGCGCGCTTCCCCGCGATGCGCGACGTGTGGAAGCCGGGCGAGCACCCGCTCATGACCGCGGTGTACGAGCGGGTATCGCAGCAGGCGGAGACGCTCGCCCCAAAGCTCTTCTCGCTGGTCCGCGTCATGATCGACTGCTTCGCTGTCGGCGTGATGGCGATCTACCTGGCGCTCCACCCGGGCGTCTACCGCGAGTGGCTGATTGCGCTGTTTCCGCCGATTCATCGAGACCTCGTGCGCGACGTGTTGCGCGATCTGGCGGATGGACTGCGCGCCTACATCGTCGGACAGCTCCTGACGATGACGTTACTCGCGGCGTTCACCGCGGCGGGACTTTACCTGCTCAACGTTCCCTACTGGCTGACGTTCGGAATATTCACGGGACTGGTAGCGGTGGTTCCCTTCTTCGGGACGCTGCTGTCCACGACCCTCCCCGCGCTGTTCGTCCTGGGCGGCCCCGGCGGCGGAACGCGCGCCGTCTACGTGCTGCTACTGGGCGTGGTGATTCACCTCATCGAAGGCAATCTCGTTTCGCCGCTCGTGATGTCGAAGAAAATCGACATGCCGCCGGTGCTGACGATCACGTCGGTGCTTATCGTCGGTCAGCTCCTGGGGCCGCTGGGTCTCGTGGTGGCGCTGCCAATTCTGGTGACGGTGATGGTCATCGTGAGAAGAATCCTCATCAACCGCATCTACGAGGGTCAGGGATTCAGGAAGAGCACGCGCGACAGAATCTTCGTGTTGCGCGTGCCCGTTCCCGATGGAGGCGTGATCGTAGTCGCCGAGCCTCCGCCGGATCTGATCAGGGCGAGAGCCGCGACCCCCAAAATCGCATAGCTCAGCTCGGCAGGTAAGGGTAGCTGATCCTTGAAAGCGTGACCTGAATCTGCGTTCCGGAAAAAATCCTGTTGCCCACCAGCACGTACCCGGTAGCGGGGTCGAGCGACAAGGTGAACTGCATGTCCCTCACGAACGTGTCGGCCGTCTGCGAGATCGTCACTACATTTCCGTTCACCGTCCACGTCCCGGCCATGTCGGCGTCGAGAACCGGACTGCTGCTGGATGCCGCGACGTGAAGGTGCCCCGTCGTGGTGTGGTCGGGGTTCAGATTCAATTGGAGCGATCCTCCCGCCAACAGCTCATTCCTCTGACCGCCGGTCCCACTCGTCATGAAGGAAGTTGCGGTGTAGCTGCCGGCCGGCGGATCCGTGGCTGGCGAAGTGGAACTGCCGCACGCAGCGATGAAGATTACGAGTGCGAGCAGAAAAGCTGGCTTGTTGACGAAGTGTCGCATATGTGACCTCGAGAGAAGTTCCAACCAAGTGAATTCGTTGAATCGATGAGGCAAGATCGAAAGAATTGCGCCATCGCGCGTTATCGCTTTCAAGGGCGAATTAACGATTTCACTCCGCACTGCGCCGGGCGCGAAACTTCGCGGTCATCATCGCGGAGGATGCTCGTGCGTGCTCTTTGCGTCAGAGGTCTCACCAAGACGTACCTCGCTGGTCCGCGCGGGCGCGCCAGCACCATTCCTGCGCTCCGTGAGGTGAATCTCGATGTCGATCACGGCGAGATAATCGGCCTCGTCGGCAGCCCTGGCGCCGGCAAATCGACGCTTCTCTTTTGCCTCGCTGGCCTGCTGCGCGCCGATGAGGGCACCATCACCTGGTTCGGCGAACAGCTCACAGCGCATCACGTCCCGCACGGGCTGGCGTACGTTCCGCAGCGAGCGGGCTACTACTCATTCCTCACCGTGCGCGAGGCGCTCGAGTACTACGCCACCCTCCACGACCTCTCCAGCGCAAACCGCGCATCACAGGTCGAAGCCGCTCTGCGCGAGGTCTCGCTGCACCCGCACGCGTCGTGTCGCGTCAGTCACCTGTCAGCGAGCCTGGTGCAGCGTCTCGGCCTCGCCCAGGCACTGATCGGCTCGCCGCGCGCCATTCTCCTCGACGAAACGCTGTGGGGCGAAGGTCTACTCTTCGAGCAGGAGATCGTGGATGTTCTTACGCGTCTCGCAAATCGGGGCGTCACGATCCTCATCTCCGCGCCGAATCCGGTCGAGCTGCATCGCGTCGCCGGCCGCATCGTGACGATGGCCGAGGGACGAGTGGTGAGACTGGGCACGCGTGATCGAACTTTCGCCGAAGCCGCAGTCGGTATTTAGCGGTGTTGACCCTCTACACCCGCGGGCCTACCTTCCGCGGATGTCCGACTTCCGCCTGTACAACACGCTCACGCGCAGCATCGAGACCTTTGAGCCCGAGGATGGCAAGACGGTTCGCATGTACACCTGCGGGCCCACGGTCTACAAGCCCGCGCACCTCGGCAATTTCAGAACATTTCTCTTCGAGGATCTTCTCCGGCGCGTAATCGCGCTGCGCGGATGGAAGCTCGTGCAGGTGATGAACCTCACCGACGTCGATGACAAGATCATCAAGTCGGCGAGCGAACGGGGGATCACGATCAGCGAGGTCACGGCGCCGGTAGTGCGCACGTTCAACGAGGATCGCGCCTTCCTCAGAATCGAGGACGCCGAGTTCTATCCGAGGGCGACGGACCACATACCGGAGATGATCGCGATCGTCGAGCGGCTCGTCGAGCGCAAGCTCGCCTACCTGGCAGACGACGGCACCGTCTATTTCGCCATCGACAAGTTCAAGGGTTACGGCAAGCTGTCGCGTCTCGACACGCGCGAGGTTAAATCTGGCGCGCGCGTCTTTCAGGACGACTACTCCAAGGAGAACGCGCAGGACTTCGCGCTGTGGAAAGCGGCCAAGCCCGAGGACGAGGCGACGGGATCGGCGTGGGATTCACCGTGGGGCCGCGGACGTCCCGGGTGGCACCTCGAGTGCTCGGCCATGGCGATGAAATATCTGGGCGAGACGCTCGACATCCACTGCGGAGGAATCGACCTGATCTTCCCGCACCACGAGGACGAGATCGCGCAGTCGGAGGGAGCGACTGGAAAGCCGTTCTCTCACTTCTGGTGTCACGGGGAATTTCTCCTTACCGATGGAAGCAAGATGGCGAAGCGCCTCGGCAACGTCGCGACGGTGCAGGACCTCCGCGACCAGGGCATTCCCGCCGCGGCCTTTCGTCATTTCGTTTTCTCCACGCACTACCGGAAGCAGCTGAACATGTCCGCCGATGCGCTCGAGGCATCGATGGAAGGGGTGAAGCGCGTTGCCGGCTTCGCGGAGCGACTGGCGACCGCCACGAGCGCTACACCGGAGCTGGAGCAGGTGGCCGATGACGCGGAGGCTGCGGTGATCGCCGCGCTCTTCGACGACCTCAACGCGCCGATTGCGCTGGGCGCGCTGTTCACATTCATTCGGAATGCGAACGCAGAGCTGGATCGGAAGGGCGTGGACCGGCGCGGGCTGGAGAGGGCGCGAGAAGTCTTTTCGCGCATCAACTCTGTACTGGACGTCGTGCCGGAAGCTGCCGGCTCCGACCCCGAGCTCTCACAGTGGATCGAAGAGAAGCTGGCCGCGCGAAAGAATGCGCGGGCGAGGAGGGAATTCGCCCAGGCCGACGCGATCCGCTCGGAGATCGAGGGTCGTGGAATCGCGATAGAGGACGGACCGCAGGGAACGAAATGGAAGAAGGTCCGATAGAAAGTCGCTTCTTCCAAGCATCCGACTCCTCCTCCCGAGCATCCGTGTAGTCGGGTTGACTCATCGCTCTAAGTTGGCTATTCTACTTGGCTTGCGATGAAAAATCGCTGTTTGTTGCTGACGTAGCTCAATTGGCAGAGCAGCTGATTTGTAATCAGCAGGTTGGGAGTTCGATTCTCCCCGTCAGCTTTGCTGACTCGCTTCGGGTCTGGCAACTAAAAAACGGTGGGGTGCCCGAGCGGCCAAAGGGAGCAGACTGTAAATCTGCCGGCTAACGCCTACGAAGGTTCGAATCCTTCCCCCACCATATGGAAGTAGGGGCGGGTTTTTTTGTGTGTGGCGGATCGTGGTAAACAGGTTGGATGTAGTGAGTGACTGTGCGGGAGTAGCTCAGTTGGTAGAGCGCTAGCCTTCCAAGCTTGATGTCGCGGGTTCGAGTCCCGTCTCCCGCTCTGAGGGTACGGTGGCATGAAGCGAAACCGAAGTGAGAGTTTCGCCCGTAACAGTGGAGAAGAAGCAGAAGGAAAAAGCCGCTCGCGTAGCTCAGTTGGTAGAGCACACCCTTGGTAAGGGTGAGGTCATCGGTTCAATCCCGATCGCGAGCTTGTACCATTACGAAACGCATTAGAGGACGAAATGAGCAAAGCGAAATTTGAGCGTACGAAGCCCCACGTAAACGTCGGCACGATCGGCCACGTCGATCACGGGAAGACGACGCTGACGGCAGCGATCACGGCGATCCAGGCGAAGAAGGGACTGGCTTCACCGGTAGCC
>JBBQFZ010000040.1:0-20885 GCA_038322455.1 Gemmatimonadales bacterium
GGGAAGAGTCCACTGAACAGCGAGTTGCGCGAGTAGGGCGTCGCGGTAGGCAACACGGCGAAGTAGTGCGTCGTCTCGACATCGAAGAACGGCGCCAGCAGAGGCTCCAGGACGCGCCACTGATCGAGCCGTAGACAATCCACGACTATGAACACCGCCGCTTTATCGCGCTCCAGAATCGGCAGCAGGAACTCGGCGACGATGTCGATCGAGAGCGGCGGACGATTTCCCTCGAGGTTCGTGAGCCACTCGGGATAGGCGTCCTTCATGTACGCGGCGAACTCGCGATGCATGTCGGGATAGAGACCCTGAAGCGATTCGTAGAGTCCCATCTCGCCGGCGGCGGCGAGGTCGACATCCCAGCGCATCAGCTCGTCGTAGCGGTCGATCCACCCGCGCCAGTCAAGGTTGTGATCGCGCTCCAGTTCGATCGCGCGAAATCTTTCGACGAAGCTGCGCGCGATTGCCTGTTGGCGGATGCGCGGACCTTCCAGAATCCGCGTAACGACCGTGAGCACCTGCCGCGGATTGATCGGCTTGACCAGGTAGTCGCGGATGTTCGCGCCGATCGCTTCCTTGAGCGTGGAATCCTCTTCGCTCTTGGTGACCATCACCACCGGCAGCGTCGGGGCGATCTCGCGCACCTCGCGATGGACCTCGAGTCCCCGTCTCCCCGGCATCTGCTCGTCGAGCAGCAGGATGTCGAACGGCCGGCGTCTCAACAGCTCGACTGCGTCGTCCGCATTGCTCGCCCACTCTACGGTATATCCCTTGGAGCGCAGGAAGATGCGGTGAGGCTCGAGGAGCTCACCTTCATCGTCTACCCAGAGTATCGATTTTGGGGGGTTCAGGACCGGTACGGCCATAGATCGGAATGTAGCCGAGGGGTGAGTCCGTGCCTAGATTCGGAGAGTGATCGGCCAACCACCCCGCTTCGCTCTTGCTACCCCGACATTCCGATTTCGCTCTCTAGCAGCGCTGTCGGGGCGGGCATCGCTCGGCGGAGACCGGGAAACCCTCCTTGCCTGCCTCCAGCTGGGGCGATTGTGTGCCGGCATCCTGCCGCCCCACGAGCTGCCGCGCGAGATGACATTGGAGCGAACCGAGCACACGAAGCAGTGGTTATCGTCGCTCGCGGTTCCGAGCGGAGTCAGGTCAACCGCGTTCGGAGTGATTGGGGGTTTGACGGGGCACGATCGGGCCCGCTGTGCGATAGCCTTCGAGGATCTTGTGAAAGCTGCCGCCGGGCAGTTAGATGAGGCATCGCGTGCGGAGCTGAATGCGCTGGTGCAGGAGCTCGCCGTGTCGACACCTTCGGGACCCGCGCGGTTTACAGCGACACAAATTCAACCGAGCTGAACATGGCCGGCCACAGCAAATGGAAGCAGATCAAGCACTACAAGGCGGCGACCGACGCCAAGCGTGGTGCGCATTTCACGAAGCTCATTCGTGAGATCACGATGGCGGCGAAGCTCGCGGGCGGCGATCCCGCGGGCAACCCGCGACTGCGCACTGCCATCGATGCCGCGAAGGCCGCGTCGATGCCGAAGGAGAACATCGAGCGCGCGATAAAAAAGGGCACCGGCGATCTCGAGGGCGTGACCTACGTCGAAGTCACCTACGAGGGCTACGGCCCGGGCGGCGTCGCCATCCTTATATCGGCGCTGAGCGACAACCCCACGCGCACCGTCGCCGAAGTCCGCCACAAGCTCACCCGCCTCGGCGGCAATCTTGGGCCGCCGCACTCGGTGTCGTACCTGTTCGACCGAAAGGGGCAGATCTACATCGATGCCAGCAAGTACGAGGAAGATCCCGTTCTCGAGGCCGCGCTTGACGGCGGCGCCGAAGATTTTCGGGTAGAGGGAGATCAGTACATCGTGACGACCGACCCGCATTCCGTGCACCTCGTTGAGGACGCCATCAAGAAGGCCGGGTTCGAGATCGCCGAGTCGGAGGTCGCATTCATTCCGAAGTCTACGGTGCGCGTCGAGGGCAAGAACGCGGAATCGCTGGTGAAGCTGCTCGAGGATCTCGAGGACCTGGACGACGTCCAGAAGGTGTCGGCGAACTTCGACATGGATGTCGAGCAGATGACCGGTGCGTGAGTCCGAGCCGACCGTGGTTCTTGGAATCGACCCGGGCACCGCGGTCACAGGCTACGGGATAGTTCGGAAGGACGGCCACAACGCGCTCGTGCTGATCGAGTGTGGCGTGATCCGCACCAAGCCGAGCGACGCGCTCGCCCATAGACTGTCGGACATCCACGATGGAGTGGCGGAGCTGATTCGCCGGCACAAGCCGACGGTGCTCGCGATCGAAGACATCTTCTACGCCCGGAACGTGCGCACCACCGTCGTGCTCGGCCACGCGCGCGGCGTGATTCTGCTCGCCGGCGCGCAGGCGGGGATGGATATCCATGAATATCCGCCGTCCGAGATCAAGAAAGCGGTGGCGGGTACCGGTGCGGCGACCAAGCTTCAGGTGCAGTTCATGGTGACGCGGTTGTTGAGGCTCAAGTCCGCGCCTCAGCCGACGGACGCCGCGGATGGAGTGGCAGCGGCGCTCACCTGGGCACTCGCTCCCGAGCTGCCGAAGATCGAGCCCATTCGGCGACTGGCGGTGATGGAAACCCGGCGGCAGCATTGATCGCGCTGATACACGGAAAGCTCGTTGCGAAGGACATCGACGCGCTCGAGGTGATGACGAGCAGCGGCGTCGGTTACGAGCTGACGATTCCGCTCGGCGTGTACGAGACGCTGCCACGCGTGGGCGAGGACCTGACGCTCCACACGTCGCTGGTGGTGAAGGAGGATTCGTGGCAGCTGTTCGGGTTCGCGAGCGTGTTCGAGAAGCGGCTGTTCGAGAAGCTGCTGACGGCGAATGGGGTCGGGCCATCGCTGGCGATCGGGATGTTGTCGGCGCTGTCGGCGACCCGGCTCATTCGTGCGATCAGGGAGAAGGACATTCCTACGCTTCAGAGCGTCCCGCGGGTGGGAAGGAAGAAGGCGGAACGACTAATCCTCGATCTCGCGGACAAGCTCGATGGGCTCGGGGAATCGACGGGGACATCGGCGGCTCCGGCGACCGCGGCAGCCGACGACGCCATGCGGGCGCTGGTGTCGCTGGGCTATTCCAGCGCGGATGCGGAGCGGGGAGTTCGCGCCGCGCTCGACGCGGGTGCACCTTCAAAGGCGGCGGCCGAGCTGATTCGCGCTGCCCTGGCCAAACTAGGAGGCAGATGATGCGCGTGATATCGATTGCTGCACTCGTCGCTGGAGTGGTACTGGCCTGCTCCCCGCCTTCGGCGATCCCGGGGACCATGCGCAACCCGAGCGTCATTACGCGGGAAGACATCGAGAAGGCGAACGTCTACAACGTCTATGACGCGGTGAGCATGCTGCGCCCGGCGTTCCTGAACTCGCACGGCTCGACGACGATCAACGGAACGGACAACCCGTATCCCAGGGTCTATCTGAATCACCTGTTCTTCGGGGATCTACAGTCAATGCGCACGCTGGACGTCCACGGAGTCAGCGAGATCCACTACTACAACGGCACCGAGGCGTCGACCCGATTCGGGTTGGGGAATGTGTCGGGCGTTATCGAAATTCTTACTGACGCGCAGTAGCGCGACGCTTTCAGGGGACGGGCGGCTTGCCGCGCTTCCAGAGAGCGGTGGCGAGGATGATCGCCAGCACGATCCCGAGGATGGCTCCGATTCGCATGGTAAGCCTGGTAAGTGGTATGATTTCCCGATCCGTACAGACAAACTCCGGAGGTAACCCGTGTCACGCAAGCTTTTCTATCTGGTGGGAATGATGGCTGTTATCGGTTGCGCATCCACGCCGTCGAGACCGGAGGGATCCACTGCGGTCAGGAGGGGCAATGTTCTGTCGGCCGAGGAGATGGCGAGTGCCCATGCCGATGTCAACAGCATTTACGATGCGATAGCGCGTCTTCGTCCGAACTGGCTGGCGCCGCGTGGAACGATGTCATCAGGGCAGTCCGGCAGCAATTACGCGCAGGTGTTCGTGGATGATCAGCTGGTGGGCGACATAGGCAACCTTCGCAACATCAACGCGTACCAGGTGGGCGATGTGCGGTACTACGACGCGTCGCAGGCGGGAGCGAGATTTGGTTTGAGGGCGGGCACGAACGGCGCGATCGAAGTGCAGATGAGACTACCGGGGCGGCAGTAGCAGCTCTCGGGGGGACGATGACGAGCAGCGAAAGGAACTCAGCCCGCGTCGCGACAGCCAGGCGAGCTAGCACGTTCACGGAGTCGGTGATTCGTGAGATGACGCGGGTGGCGAACGAGTACGGCGCGATAAATCTGGCGCAGGGCTTCCCCGACTTCCCGATGCCCGAGCCGATGAAGAACGCCGCGTGCGCGGCGATCCACGGTGATTTGAACCAGTATGCGATCACGTGGGGAAGTCCGGCGCTCCGGCTGGCGATCGCCGAGAAGTACCGGACGTGGTACGGGATGGACGTGGATCCGGAGCGGGAGATCACGGTGTGCTGCGGCGCGACGGAGGCGATGGCGGCGACGTTCCTGGCGCTGATCGATCCGGGCGATGAGGTGATCATCTTCGAGCCGTATTACGAGAATTATGGTCCGGATGCGATTCTCGCTGGCGCCAAACCCGTTTTCGTGCCTTTGGAAGCGCCGGACTGGCGTCTCGATCCGGACAAGTTGAGGGCGGCGTTCTCGAATAAGACTCGCGCGATTGTCGTGAATACTCCACACAATCCGACTGGTAGAGTCTTTACGCGCGAAGAGATCGGTTTGATCGCCGAGTTATGTCAGAAGTGGGATGTGATTGCGATAACGGATGAGATTTACGAGCACATCCGGTATGCAGGCGGGCACCACGTGTTGGCGACATGGCCGGGAATGCGGGAGAGGACTGTCACCATCTCGGGATTGTCGAAGACGTTCTCGTGCACAGGTTGGAGACTCGGCTACACGGTCGCGCCGTTCGAGTTCACGTCACCGATACGGAAGGTTCACGACTTCCTGACCGTTGGAGCGCCGGCGCCGTTGCAGGCGGCGGGGGCGATCGGGATGGCGTTTGATTCGGATTACTACAACCATCTCGCATTGGAGTACCGGGCGCGGCGGGACATCATGTGCTCGGCGTTGGACGAGGCTGGGTTCAAGTACGCGGCACCTGAGGGGGCCTACTATATACTGGCGGACTTCTCGGAGATTTCGGATCTCGAGTCGCGGGAGTTTGCCATTTGGTTGGCGAAGGAGGTGGGAGTAGCGACAGTGCCGGGGATGAGTTTTTACTCGCAGCCGCAGCTTGGGCGCTCGGTGACACGGTTTGCTTTCTGTAAGAAGATTGAAACGTTGACGCGGGCCAGTGAGCGCCTTGCGGCACTGCCGGTGCGGGCGTAGAGATCCCTGTTCTAAACACGTTTCACATCGCACAGAGGTGAATTCCATGCGTGCGCTCATGAGTATCGCAATCGTCGTTTCCGTCGTCGCCGCGTGCTCGACTTCGAAGACTGACAACGCAAAAACGGACAGTATGGCGGTCGCGTCAGCCGACTCCGCACACCTGATCACAACAGTCAGCGGCTTCGCGCAGAATGAAGCCGTGCGGTACGATCCAGATCAGGACGTGTATTTCGTCGGCAACTGGGGCAGTGGCGACCCGGCGGCGCTCGACAACAACGGCTTCATCGCGCGCATGACACCGGAAGGAAAGATCGACAACCTCAAGTTCATCGCCGGTGGACGGGGCGGAGTGACGCTGAATGCTCCGCGCGGGATGTACATCGTCGGCGACACTCTATGGGTGACGGACGCGGACGCCGTGCGCGGATTCAATCGCCGCACCGGCGTCCCTCTCGCCACCGTGAGCTTTTCCGCGCACAAGCTCGGCTTCCTGAATGACATCGCGGCTGGCCCTGACGCGCTCTACCTGACGGATACCGGAACCGAGACCATCTACCGCATCGCCGGCGGAAAAATCACCGTCGCTCTCCAGGACAAGGCGTTGGGCGGTCCGAACGGGATCACCTGGGACGCAGCGCAACACCGCTTCATCGTCGTCCCGTACGGTGGAGATTCGGTAATCAGAGCGTGGACGCCGGGCAGCTCGACGCTGAGCGTGATCGGGAAGAGCACGAGCGACAAATTCGACGGCGTCGAGGTTTTGCCCGGAGATCGCGTTCTTGCGTCGAGCCAGGGGGATTCGAGCCTGCATCTATTCGCGGGAGGCGCAGGACATCCGATCGCCAAGACCGGTGGCGCACCGGCGGACATCGCCGTCGACACGAAACGGAATCGCGTGGCGGTTCCGTTCGTCAACCGAGGCGTAGTGGAGATCTGGCAGTTGCCGCCGCAGCTGTAGGGCTTCGAGACGTCTGATCCCGCGATCGCGACCCCAGTTCCAGATCAGCCGGGGTCAGCGCCGGTAAAGTCCATCGCGAGTCTGCCTCACCTCGTGCTCGTGCTCGTCATACTCGCCTTCTGGGCATATCGCGGCGCGATCGGCTCCGAACGAATCGCGATAACTGCCAATCTCAACCGACCGGTCTTCTATCTCATCACCATCGGGTTCGAGTGGGCGATTCTCGGCATCGTCCTGCTCGGCGTTCGACTTCACGGTTCATCTCTTTACGCGGTCCTCGGAGAACGCTGGCGCTCACCGAAGGACTTCGCACGCGATGTCGGTCTCGCGGCGGCGTTCTGGCTGCTATCGACGCTTTTCCTTTCAGCGATACCACTCCGTCCACATGACGCGGCGACTCCCGCTGTCGTTCAGGCACTTCTACCGCAGGGATGGGTGGAGTCGACGCTCTGGATTGCCCTCTCAATCAGCGCCGGAATCTGTGAGGAGGCCGTTTATCGCGGTTATCTCCAGTGCCAGCTTATCGCGCTGACGACGAGCGCGCCGATCGGCATTGCGCTTGCCGCATTGACATTCGGACTTTCTCACGCGTACAAGGGCTGGTCAGGCGCGGCTCTGATCGCCATAGATGGTTTGCTGTTGGGGATGCTGGCGTACTGGAGAAAGACCGTGCGACCGGGAATGATGGCGCATGCCTTCGGTGATTCCTTCGCCGGCGTACTCGCGGGATTGCTCAAGATCCGGATCGCGTGAGCCAGAGCCGGATTTGGCAGTTCTGCGCGAAGTCGGCGTCGACTTACATGATTTCGCCGCTATGCATTTCCGCTTGTGTAGACAGCACAGGAAGCAGAGAGGACCCGCAACGCATTGGCGGCGTCTACGTTCTCGAGAATTATCCGACGCTACTGGATCTTCCTGCCGTCAGCCATCACCCCGCGCTGCGATTCAGCAAGCCGCTCCCGTTCGATCAGGATCGAATGCTGAACAAGTTCGCGGGACGCGTCACCAGAACCGGGACATCTTCGCGGAGCCGTCCGGAACGTCATGCGTATGCACGCGCTGATTTTCTTTTCTTCCTCGCGCATTTCATGCGCTCGAGAACTTCGCTGAGCACTCGGTGTTTACGCCGTCTACTTCTTTCCGTGGCGGCTGGTACGGGTAAGAGCGCGCTAGCTGACTGAGGTACCGTCGATTCTCAGCGCTTCCACGCCCGCACGGCAAGTCTCTCGTCAGTGTATACGGTAATTACAGTTCCTGGCTGGTAGGCAACATCATTCCCTTTTTTTAAGAGAAACAGAGGGCTGACCAAAACCGTTAAAGCGACCACACTCCCAACCTTATCGTCGGTACTCTGCACCTTTGTTGCTCGGAGCCGAATTCGCTGACCGTCGACGGTCTCGCCTGACTCGATGCGGACGCTAATGTTGCCTGCCTTCCCCATGCGACTTGCGTGGGTAACAGAACTTATTACGCCCTTCACGGGGGACCCGGCTGCGATAGCGATCGCTCCATCGACCAGCACGTTATTTTGCACCTCCAGGTGAATCGGATCTCCTGCCGCGGCGGTCTGGCTCGAGAGGAAATCCAGCGTCTGAGCGCTGAATTCCGTCCCTTCGGGAACCGTTACGGGCTGAGTCAAAATATTTCCGCTCGCGTCGCGTGCTGGCTGCGGTGGTGTTGCGCGCACAGGTTGAACGGTTTGGCTCGGCGGAGCGCCGCCGCTGCAGCCCAAAACCGTCAATGTTATCAAGGCGGAGAGCATTTTCATCATCGGAAATCTCCAGTCGGGTGATGATTGAACATACGGCTCGCCTTGCGTCGCGATATGCCTGTTTCATATCAGCGGAGGGTCGTTTCCCTATCAAACACCAATGCGCTTCTGAAGGCACGAACTCTAGAAGGGGGGACGCCCGGGGCGGATTCGAACTGTTTTTCGGCCTGCCTTCGGGTAAATTATGGAAATGTCCCGCGCGGAAGTAACCACCCCTGAAGTCATGCCCGACGAGAGCGTCGTCGAGCTCTCCCTTCGCCCACAACGCCTCTCCGAGTTCATCGGCCAGGACCGCGTGAAGGAGTCCCTGCGCATCTACATCGACGCGGCGATGGCCCGGCGTGAGCCCCTCGATCACGCGCTGTTTTTCGGTCCTCCGGGTCTCGGTAAGACAACGCTGGCCGAGCTCATTGCGCGGGAGATGGGTGTCAACATCAGAACGACGTCGGGACCGGCGCTCGAAAAGCCCGGCGATCTCGTCGGCACGCTCACGAATCTCCGCGAAGGCGACATCCTCTTCATCGACGAGATCCACCGCCTCCGACCAATCATCGAAGAGTTCCTCTATCCCGCGATGGAGGACTACAAGATCGAGATCCGCCTCTCCGAAGGACCCAAGGCGCAGACGATCACCATGGGGATCGAGAAGTTCACCCTCATCGGCGCCACCACTCGGCTCGGCATGCTCACGCCGCCCATGCGCGCGCGGTTCGGCATCGAGATGCGGCTCAACTACTATCCGCCCGCCGATCTCGAGCAGATCGTACACCGCACCGCCGAGGTCATGCAGGTGGAGATCGACGAGGACGGCGCGAAGGAGATCGCCAAGAGATCGCGCGGAACGCCGCGCGTCGCCAACCGGCTGCTGCGACGCATTCGCGACTACGCGCAGGTGCGCGCCAATGGAAACATCAATCGCAAAGTGGCCGCCGATGCGCTCCAGCTGCTCGAGGTCGACCAGTTCGGGCTCGACGACATGGATTCGCGGATCCTGAAGGCCATCATCGAGAAATTCGACGGCGGACCCGTCGGCGTCGGAACGATCGCCGCCGCGGTAGGCGAAGATGTCGGGACGCTCGAAGAAGTCTACGAACCGTTCCTCGTGCAGAACGGATTTCTTCAGCGCACCCCGCGCGGACGCGTCGCGACTGCCCAGGCCTACCGGCACTTCGGCTTCAATCCGCCGGCGATTCCCGGCAACGCGCAGCAGCCGACGCTGTTCCACGATTGATCGCCGACGCCGCCCACGCTCCTTTCTAAATAGAAAACGATGATTCGCACGCCCGCCGTCGACCGGAACTCGGGGGCTTCGGAACTCGATAGCGTCGTCCCGAATCAACGGCTGACGATCTCAGGTTAACGGCGCACAGGCGGGCTCACTCCGCGAGCTCTGGCATCAGTTCAGCGGTACTGAAAACCCAAACGCCTGCCCGCCACCCGGGATTGGAAAGACCTGCGTCCGCAGAATCGCCCGGTCGAGAAAATTCTTCGGATGCGCATGGGCATAGCGGACGACCTTCAATCCGCTGAATGTCCCGATCGCCGCACCGAGCACTACATCGCTCGCCCAGTGCTTATCGTGATACATTCGCGAGACTCCGACGAGCGACGCGCCGCCGAACATCACCGGCGCCACCAGCCAGAAATGGCCCGGCCACCCACGCTCGGCCTCGCTCGTCACCGCGGCGGCTGCGGCGAACGCCGCGGTGGTATGCCCGGATGGAAACGACTGCCGGTCGGCGTTGCCGAATCCCCCGCCGAACTTGAAATCGTGCGCGGTGGTGTCGGCGGTGGCGAAGGGCCGCGCGCGCCCAGTCAGTCCCTTGAGAATCCACGTTATTCCGCTGCCGAACAGGACGGCTTCGGTGCCGTGCCAGCCGAGGTCCTCGATGCCGGGATGATCTGTGGCACGGCCGATCACGTACAGGGACGCCCCGATTATGATCGAGCCGGGATCGGCGATCACCTCGACGCCCTTCGATGCGCCGTTCAGGAATCGGTTGGTCTTCGACCGCTCGTTGGTCAGGCGGCGCGCGACCGACCTGTCAATCGGAAACATCGCCACGGTGAGGCCGGCAAAGCCCGCTGCCCTGATGACGTCGCGGCCGTTGAAGAGCGGCGCGCCGCCCGAGGTGTCGGGAGCGGGCGCGATCGTCTGGGTTGTAGCGGTCGATAGCGGCGCAGTTGCGAGGAGAATCGCCACCAGCGCGCGCGATTTGAACGGCTTTTGCATGGGTACCCGATTGAGTGTGACATGGTGAGGGAGCAATGACAGTGCCGCAGAAGATTGCACTGCGCTTACAGCGCCCTGTCCACACTTTTCCAGTTCGACAAACTCCAACTCGCCGAACATGCGCGGAATCCCGCTGGAAAACACGGTTTCTGTGGCCGCTGATCTCGCCCAGCAGGCAAAGCCTGGTTTGCGCTCGATTTGCGTTGGGCGCCCGCGCGAGCTGGTGTGGCACGGCAAGGCGGTCACGACCTCGATCTTCAAGTCCCCCGTGTCCGGCCGAGTGCGCGTCAATCGAACGAACCTTGCAGGCGACGAGCAGTCCGACCTCACCGTGCACGGAGGCGTCGACAAAGCGGTCTACGTCTATCCGTCGGAGCACTACTCCTACTGGCGTGAACAACTTCCCGATTTTCCGCTGCCGTGGGGCGCATTCGGCGAGAATCTCACCACCGACGGCCTGCTCGAGAATGAGACTCACATCGGCGATCGTCTGCGCATCGGCTCGGCGGAGTTCGCGGTCACCCAGCCGCGCATGCCCTGCTACAAGCTCGGAGTCCGGTTCGACCGCGCCGACATGGTAAAGATGTTCCTGCGATCCGGACGATCGGGCTTCTATTTGAAGGTGGTCGAGGAAGGCGAGATCGGCTCTGGCGATGCAGTCACCTTTACCGGGCGCGACGAGCGTGCTGTCTCAGTCGCTGATATCGTCTCGCTCTACGTCGCGGACGACGCGAATCAGGATTTGCTGCGCCGAGCGACCGAGCTGCGCGACCTTCCCGAGAGCTGGCGAGAATACTTTCGGAAACGCCTTCGCGAACAGGACGCCTGACGGCTCGGCCAGAGCTGAAGCTTCTCCGGCTTTGCCTTCAGGCAACGCTGTTCTACCTTATGAGACCTTTTACTCCCCGAACATGCGCGGAATCCCGCTGAAGCACGCACCTGTCGCAGCGCTCGTCGTCGTCCTCGCACTGCTCACAGGCGCCGGACTCGCGGCCGCGCACGAGACGTGGATCCTTCCGGCTAGCATGCGCGTCCCCGTCAACAAACCGGTCGCGCTCGATCTCACCAGCGGGATGGCCTTCCCCGCCGACGACTTCGCCATCGATCCCAAGCGCGTAACCAAAGCCAGCGCACGCCTGGGCGGAACGATCGAGGAAATTCAGCGGCGCATCGTCCGGCCGAAGTCGCTTCGCTTCGTGTGGACTCCGCGCATCAATGGCGTCGGGACGATCGCAGTCGAGCTTGCACCGAAAACGCTGCTGCTCGATCCCAAGCTCATCACCGAGTACTACGATGAGATTCACGCGTCGACCGCCATTCGCGCGCAGTGGGACAGCATCCCCGCTCCCAAGCAGTGGCGCGAAAGCTACGTCAAGCACGCGACGTCGTTCGTGCGCGTGGGATCTCCCGTCAGGGACACGAGCTGGGCGATCCCGCTCGGACTCGGCCTCGAGATCGTACCGGAGCGCAATCCGACAGATCTCGCCGCGGGTGAGACACTTCGCGTACGCGTGCTCAGGAGCGGGATTCCGCTCGGCGGATTCCAGGTTGGGGCTCGCCGAGAGGGTGCGCCGGATTCGGGCGACGTCTTCGTCACGACCGATGGGGCGGGGCGCGCGACGATTGCACTGCCGCGCCAGGGACGTTGGCTGCTCTTCGGAACCGATTTGAGACGCGCGCGCGAGAGAGGACTGGAGTGGCGGAGCGATTTCGTGACGACTACGATCGGCGTAGCGGCGCGTCGGCGGTAGCGATCGACCGAGTTCCTTAGAGGCTACTCCACCACCGTGACAAGGATCGCGTTCGCCAGCTCCATCTGACCCGCACCGGTGCGGTTGAACACCCACGCGTACTGCGACCAGGTCCAGCCGGCAGGTCCGGCCGAGTGTTCGTCGACGAGCGTGGTCCAGACTTCGCCGCGGAGTGAGAGTCGTCGTCCGCGCACATCGCGGGCGTTGGCGAGTCCGGACGGCTGCCCGCGCACGGGCAATCCGACCGTGAAATAGTAGACGGGAGCTTTAGGGCAGCCGGCGTGAACATCTCTTGGCTTCGAGCGGACTTTTGATTTCGACTTTATGGGCGGCGGTGGCATCGGCACGCGTACGCCGGCGCACTGCGCGTAGTTGAGGGGACCACCGGCAGTCGCGCCATTTGCATCCAGTACGCGTCTTCGGTTCTCGGCGAGGCGATTGATCTGCCGCTGGCTCGCGCGCGCGAACGTCAGAGTGGGATCGATTCCCTGGACGCCCGCGAACATCTCCGGATAGCCGGAGGACGTACCGTAGGGGCGAGGATCGATGCGAAGGGGAGCCCGATGAACGGGATAGTCGTCGTTCGTGGCGGCGAGCTGCGCGCTCACGACGGCGGCGAACACGAGTGAGTCAGCTCCGGCGAGCGTCAGCTCCTCCAATGGGTTGGGCACTCCGACGACGGGCTCGCTGGTTGTGGGCGCGGCGGTACGGCACGCGAATGCTCCGACCAATAACAATGTCAGAATTCCACGGGGCTCAATGAGCCGGACGGTCAGATTTTTTTTCATTTCGGGCCGAGCAGGTGCACAAACGATACCTGAGCAGTGAGGGTGGTAGTGAGATGGGATTCGACAAGCTGCCGGGTCGGCATCCTTCAAGGCGAAGAGATTGTGAGCCCGTAGATTTCGGGCAATGTATTCAACCTGTCTCTTCTGCCACAGCGAGCTTGGCGCCAACGAGGCGGTCGAGCATTTCCCCGTCGGGCGAAGGCTGGCGTTACAGAAATGCTTCTCGCGCTGGAGATATCGCTGCCATTTCGGACGACATGTTTCTACCAACCGGAGTAACTGAGAGCCTTGCCGAAATCAAAGGTCGCAGCACAAAAGAAAAGGTCTGAGCCAAAGTCAGCCACGCGTGGTGGCTCGCGTATCAAGAGGTCATCCCCCGCCGACCTCGCGCCCGAGAAATTTCGCGCGATGGGTCACACCCTCGTCGACGCAGTCGCGGATTTTCTGGGACGCCTGCCCGACGCCCCCACCGCCTCGCCGCTTCTCCCCGACGACATCCGGAAGCTTCTCGGCAAACGAGAGCTCCCGGAAAAGGGCACCGACATCGCGCCCGTTCTCAAGAAATTCAGCAAGCTGTTCTTCGAGCAGTCCACTCACAATGGAAGCCCACGGTTCTTCGGCTATATCACGTCGTCCGCGACACCCGTGAGCGCGCTTGCCGAGCTGCTGGCGGCGGCCGTGAATCCGAACTGCGGGGCGTGGGCGCTGTCGCCGGTCGCCACGGAGATCGAGAACGAAGTCCTTCGCTGGCTGACGCAGTTCATGGGTCTGCCGGGCAAATGGGACGGCACGCTCGTGAGCGGCGGCAACATGGCGAACATCGTCGCGTTCATCGCCGCGCGAAAGGCGAAGGCGCCGTGGGACATCCGCGCCAGGGGCCTGACGAGCCAGGACAGCAAGAAGATGGTGCTTTACACCTCGGCAGAAACCCACGGCTGGGTCAAGAAAGCGGCCGACATCTGCGGCCTCGGCACCGACGCGATTCGCTGGATTTCAACAGACGAGCAGCAGCGCATGCAGACGGGGGAGCTGCGAAATCAGATCCAGGCCGATCGCGCCGCGGGGCTGTATCCATTTCTCGTGATAGGCACCGCTGGCTCCGTGAGCACTGGTGCGATCGATCCTCTGCCCGAGATCGCGAAGATCTGTACTGCGAACGATCTCTGGTTTCACGTCGACGGCGCGTACGGAGCGCCCGCCGTCGCGCTGGACGACGCCAGTGCCGACCTCAAGGGCCTCCGCCTCGCTGACTCGATCGCCATCGATCCGCACAAGTGGCTGTACAACTCCATCGAGGCGGGCTGCACGCTCACGAAGCATCCCGAGGCGCTGCGCGATGCGTTTTCGTTCCACGTTTCCTACTACCAGTTCGAGGACAACGAGGGTCAGGAAGTAAAGAATTCCTACGAGTACAGTCCTCAGAACACCCGCGGATTTCGGGCGCTCAAGATCTGGCTCGGATTCCAGCAGGTCGGCGCGAGCGGATACCGGCAGATGATCGGCGACGACATCGCGCTCGCGCATCACATGTACGACGCGGTCGGACGAGAGAAGCTGCTGGAACAGGGCACGGTGAATCTGAGCATCTGCACCTTCAGGTACGTGCCCGAAGATCTGCGTTCTCGCGCGCGTGACCGCTCGGTCACGGACTATCTCAACGAGCTCAACGCGAGAATCGTCACCGCCATGCGATTGAGCGGCAAGGCGTTCGTCTCCAACGCCCACCTCGGCAACATTTACCTGATGCGCGCGTGCATCGTAAATTTCCGAACCACGCTTGCCGACGTCGAACTCGTGCCCGAGCTCGCGGCGTCGCTCGGCAAGGATCTCGACAAAAAGCACAGGCCTAAGTCGCTTCGATAAGGCATCGCTTACTCCGCCCAGGACAACAAAACTTTTTCGATCAGCGCGAGTCGGCCGTTCTCCGGATCGCGGCGGAGAAGCCACGCGTACTGTCTCCAATCCTGCCCGCTAGGCCCGACGGAATTCTCGGCGACCAATACGGTCCACACTTCGGCGCTGGAGTCAGGCAGCGGGGCGCGCGTTCGGAGCTTGTCAACAATCGCGGCGGCGGTGCCGCGATAGGGAATTCCCACGGTGATGTAGCGACGCCAGGTCGAAGGGCACGCGCCCGGAGATGCGCCAGCCGAATCCGCTGACGTGCGCGAGCGCGCTCCCGGGCAGCCCGGATAAGTGAAAGGACCACCTTCCTCCGCTCGCAGATCTCTGAGAATTGCCTTTCGTTGGTCGGCGATCCGCGCGACGCTCGCCTCGGAAAGCGAATCGACGCCTTGGTCCAGATCGAACCCGGTTGGCCGAGCTGAGTTGGGCGAGAGGTCGCCGTTGTCGGTCACCGGTCTGGAATCAACGCGCATGACCCGCAGCGACGCGACTGAGTCGGCGGGATCGGGCGAGAGCTCGTTGCGGACGACCGTCTCGAACACCTCCGCATCCGTTGCCAACACAGCCCGCTCGGCTCTCGATGGCGCACTGCAGCCTTGACCGACCGCGAGGACGACGGCTAATACGTGCGGCGATCGACGGCAGTGGAGTTGAATACTTTTCATGCGATAACTCTGCTGCAGATTCGAGACCCGCTCTCCCTTTCCCTTCCAGCGTGATCAAGGACGGCTCCCGCACCTCGCACTACGACTTCGATCTCCCCGCGGATCGCATCGCTCAGGAACCGACAGAGCGGCGGGGCGACAGCCGGCTCATGGTCGTCAACCGGTCGAGCGGGGAGATCAGGCACAACCAATTCAGCGACCTCGAGCAGATCGTTCAGACGGGTGACGCGATCGTGCTCAACACCACTCGCGTTTTCCGCGCGCGTCTGCTCGGCACCCGAGACAACGGCACGCCCGCCGAAGTGTTTTTGCTCCGCCAGATCGGCGGCGACGAATGGGAAGCGATGGTTCATCCGGGGGGAAAGCTCAAACCGGGTCGAGTCGTGCGCATCGCCGACGGATTCGAGATCGAGATCGTTTCTACTACGGAGCGCCGGACGCGCGTCGTTCGTCTCAAGGCCTCGTCCGCCATCGATGAGGCCATCGAGAAGCACGGACACGTCCCTCTTCCGCCGTACATCACGCGCTCCGATCAGGCTGCGGATGCCGAGCGGTACCAGACTGTGTATGCAAAGGAGAGCGGATCGGTTGCGGCGCCGACGGCGGGCCTTCACTTCACTCCGGAGCTCCTTGACCACCTTGCATCGAAAGGTGTGAAGCGCGCGGATGTCGTTCTCCATGTGGGCGCCGGTACGTTCAAGCCCGTGGATACCGAACACCCCGCCGATCACGTGATGCACGAAGAATCGTTTACCCTGCCGACGCGCGCCGCCGAGATTCTGAACGAGACGCGTCGCGGCGGCGGAAAGATCTGGGCGGTGGGCACTACGAGCGTCCGAACGCTCGAGAGCGCGATCGACGACGACGGAGTCTTTCGCGAGAGATCGGCGGACACGCGGATCTTCATCCGGCCGCCCTATCAGTTCCGCGCGGTCGATCGTCTGATAACCAACTTCCATCTCCCGAGATCGACGCTGATCATGCTCGTCGCGGCGTTCGCGGGATACGAGCTGACCATGCGCGCGTATCGGGAGGCGATCGCCGAGGGCTACCGGATGTATTCCTATGGCGACGCGATGTGCATCATTGAGAGCTGAAGGGCAGGAAGGAACCGACGGTAGGGGAGATCCGGCTCAAGAGCCTCCATCGGAGCTGCTCAGCGAAACCACAGCGTGATTCCGGGACGAAGCTGCCATGCCCCGACGTTGTCCCGCGTGAGGCCGAGCGAGAATCGGGAGCCACGCAGGAACGAGTGCGCGATTCCCACGGTTCCGAAGATCTCGTCACCCGATGTTTCGGGCGCCGCCGGTGCACCGGGCGCGGCCGGAGCGCCTTCTCCGCCTCCCGCAGCCGTCGACGCGAGAACCTCTCCGTAAACACTGGTGGCAGGTGTCAGCGTGAACTCGGTGGCGAGTGCTCCCATCACGCGATTGCTGAGTGATTGTCCTTTGGGCGATCCGACGATTGTGTAGCCAACGTTGGCATGCGTGTCGAACCGCCCGTTACGCTTGCTCGCGATGATGTAGGCTGCATGATCGGGCTTGCCGGTGCCGATGAGATTATTGCGCGCCGTGGGCACCTTCTCCTCAGCGGCGAGAGCGAGCGCCGGAAATTTTCCCGACTCCTGTTTGAGCAGATAGCTCATCGTAATCTCGAGATCGCCGCGACCCGTTGCCGACTGTCCGAGCTCGGGACGAATCGCGGTGTAGGGCACTGGCTCGATCAGGAGACCGATGCGGCTCGTCACGCCGAGCTCGAATGCAAATGGAATCGCGATCTCGTCGCCTTCGCGGGAGTGCTGGAACTCGTAACCCGCGCCGACTTCGAGTTGCCCTGCGCGTAGCGGACGCGCCGTCTCCGTTTCGAGTATCTGCGCATTGGCCCACGATGGGAGCAGGACAGCAGCGGCGAATGCCAGCGTGCGCGCGGTCTTCAGGTATCGAGTTGTCATCGTTCGCAGAGAGGAGATGTTCATGTGACGTCGAGCAATGATAGCCTTGGTGGCTGTCACCCGCGTGACACAACGCTCGCACGCAAACGCGTAGTCACCGTCCTATCATCAGCTCAAGAAGGTCTGCTCCTTGTCGGCGCTCCAAACCTGCCCTAGCCGTTCTCGGGAAAGTCAGCCTCCACCGTCGTCTTCTCCCAGGCGTTGAAATCTTTCTCCAGCATCTCGATCTTGGCGCGCGCTCCCTTGAGCGCCGCCTTGCCGAGCAATAGCCGCAACGGCGGGTCGGGAGCTTCGACGGCGGCGATGATCGCGGCCGCCGCCCGCACCGGATCGCCCGGCTGCTTTCCGCTATAGTCGCGCAGGTTCCCCAGATTCTTGCCCGCGGTCGCGGCGTAATCGGCGATTCGCGACTTGCTCTCATTGGCGGACCGTCCCGCCCAGTCGGTCCGGAACCCGCTCGGCTCCACGATTGTCACCTTGATTCCGAGCGGCGCGACCTCGAGCGCGAGCGATTCCGAGAATCCCTCCACCGCGTATTTGGTGGCGTGATAATACGCGAGTGTCGGAAAGCTTCTCAGTCCGCCAATCGAGGAGATGTTCACGATGTGTCCGCTCCGGTGCGCGCGCATGATCGGCAACACCGCACGCGTCATTCGTGACAGCCCGAAGAAGTTGATCTCGAACATCCGGCGGACTTCTTCCTCGTCGCTCTCCTCGACCGCGCCGAAGTACCCGATGCCGGCGTTGTTGACGAGAACATCTATCCGATCGAAACGTTTCTGCGCGCTCTTTACCGCCGCGTCGACCTCGACTGGATCGGTGACGTCGAGCTGGAGCACGAGAGATCGATCCTGGTATCCGGCGACGATGTCTTCGACTTTCGCGGGATTGCGGGCTGTAACTACCGCGCGATAGCCGCGCTCGAGAACTGCCTTGGCCAGCTCGCGGCCAAATCCCGTGGAGCAGCCGGTGATGAACCACACTTTATTGTCTGTCATGGCGTGGGTATCGCGCAAATTCTCTTCCACAAGCGAAGAAGGGCGAGAGTCGCGCTCTCGCCCTTCTTCATACCAATGGATCCGCTAGCACATCTAGCCCTGCAGGCAGCCCCTCTGCCCACTGTTGTTGGGGTATCCCGTGCCGGCCGTGTAGGCGTTGTTTGACCACTCACCCTGGAGCTTCCACACCGATCTGTTGGTCAGAGTCACTGGAGCGAGGAAAGCCCACGCGCACTTGTCGCCGTTCTCCGCGCCACCTGAATCATACCAGCCGCCATTGCGTGGATCGGTGATCGTCTCCGACAGCTCGTGCGCCGTCACATTCGCGAGCGCGGCGAGACCCTGTGAGTGACCCGTTCCATACGTGTCCTGCGGATCGCAGCCGGCGAGGCCCGTGATGTTCGGCATGTAGGCAACCTGCACCGGAGCGCCATTGCTGCACGTTCCGTAACTGTGCCAGGCGCAGTAGCTGACCTGGCCCGCGCCCGTCTCCGTGTAGATCAGATACAGCGCATTCGGATCCGGTGCGTTGTTGCTCATCTTGCACGCTTCGGCCACCGCGCTGGTTGTCGAAAGGGCGCGGCTCGGTGCCGCGGTCGCGTCGATCACGTGACCGAGATAGGTCGAGGCCGCAGTCACCTGGCCATTCGATCCCGTGTACTCGGTGTTGGTGTTCGCGTAGTTACTTCCACCGAAGCCACCGAAGAACGCGTCGAGGCCCGTCACGATGTCGCCCGTGTAGGACGCCCAGCTCGTCCCCCAGAATATTGCCTGGGTCTTGTTCGCGACGAGGATCGTACCACCATGCCAGGTCATGTTGACGCTCGACTGCTTCCGCGCGTTCTGTCCCTTTGCAAAGAACAGGTGCTCGTGTGCACCATGCAGCTGGCTTCCGTTCCCGGGATTCGTCGATGTCGCATTGCTTGGATCGGTTGGCGCCAGGATCGCGCTCGGCGTGCTAGTTGGGTCCGAGCATGCTACGAGGGCAAGGCCCGCCGCGGCAAAGGCGGCGAGGGTTCGCTTGTTCATCTGAGCTCCATGGGTGACTGTGGTGGGGGGGGTGGTAAAAGACCTCGGCTACGGAGCGCCGAGTGCGGCAAGATGCCGGTTGATGATCTGCTCGAATGCGCTGCGAGGATACGCTCCCTCGAGCGAAACACCATTGATCAAAAACCCCGGCGTTCCGCTGAGTCCGAATCGCTGGGCTTCGTCCATGTCAGCTTTAATGATTGCTCTGGCGGAATCACTCTTCGCGTCCCGGACCGCGCGCGCGACATCGGCGCCGGACTTTTTTGCGGCTGCCTGAAGGAAACTGTCTCCCTCCTTCAACCGCCCCTGATTCTCGTACATCTCGTCGTAGAAGCGAAGTGCGGGCATCGAACCCTGGAGCGCCACGGCCTCGAACATCTGCGCCGCGCCCATCGCCTGCGGATGGATGTCGAGGGGCGTCTGTTTGATGACGAGCTTCACCTTGCCCGCGTATTCCTTCAGAACTTCCTCAACCGTCGCGCGCTCGGCGCGGCAATACGGACACTGGAAATCCGCGTATTCGACGATCGTGATGGGCGCGCCAGGCTCGCCTAGCGTGACGTGTCCCGCAAGGGATGGAACCTTGGGATTCTTGAACTCGGCGTCGATGCGCGCCTGCTCGTCCTTTGCCGACTGCGCCGAGCGCTCTCCCTGAGACTGCCGAGCGGCCTCGTTCAGGACTTTTATGAACTCTTTGGGATGGGCGCGGACCGCGGCGTAGAGAATTTCCGGATGCTGAACGAGCATCGCCTGCACCGATTCCGGTGAAGGCGACGAAGTGCACGCCAGAGATGCACACGTGCCTGCGAGAGCGAGTAGAGCGCGCGAGCTCACGTCTTTGGGAATCTCCCGATTCTTTGTCGAATTCCAAAACAACGGCAGGCTACCCTAACATTCGGCCGCGCATCCCGCAAGAGAAAAACAAACATATGACCACGACCGGTGCTGTCGGTCCTTCAGGACAGCGATGAGCTTCTGATTCGCGGATCCGCCAATTCGCACAACAAATGGGGCGTTTGCGAAAGCTTGCTGGCCGTTTCCGGGCGTGCGCCTACATTTGTTCCTTCCGCCCCAAGGGAAATCGGTGGAAACGGATCTGAGGGATCAGCTCCAGCGCGCGTTAGGTGATCACTACACCATCGAGCGCGAGCTCGGCGGCGGCGGCATGTCGCGCGTGTTCCTGGCCGAGGAGGTGTCGCTGGGCCGAAAGGTGGTGGTAAAGGTCCTGCCGCCCGAGCTCGCCGCCGGCGTTAACACCGAGAGGTTTCGCCGCGAGATCCAGCTCGCCGCGCGACTTCAGCATCCGCATATCGTCCCTATCTACGCCGCCGCAGTTACAGACGGTCTGCTCTACTATACTATGCCGTACGTCGAGGGCGAATCACTACGCGCCCGGCTGTCGCGCAGCGGCGAGCTCCCGATCGCCGATGCC
>JBBQFZ010000041.1:0-20655 GCA_038322455.1 Gemmatimonadales bacterium
CTTCGATGTTGATTCTCATCGTCCCGGCATTCGTGATCTGCGTCGGCCTGTCCGTCATGGTCTACCGCCGCTGGCAGTCGTCAGATGAGGAGGGACGGCTATAGCTTACGCACCATGATAACCCGCAATTCCGGCCTGCGGCCCGCCCACCGGTCGCGGCAGGGGGCAGGCGCGACCCGTCCCGAAGATCTTCCGCTCCATGACGACGTCCGTTGGCTTGCCGGCGCGCTGGGTCGCGTGATCCAGCGATTGGAGGGACAGGAAGCATTCGAGATCGTCGAGAAGCTTCGCGTGGCGACGCGCGCGCGACGCCACGGCGACCGCGGCGCGCCGTCCCTCGAGGATCTCCTTCGGCAAATAGACGCTCTCACGGTCGAACAGTGCGCCATGGCCGCGCGAGCATTCACGCTCTTCTTTCTGCTGATCAACACCGCCGAGCAGACGCACCGTGTGCGCCGGCGCAATGCGTACTTCGGTAAGGGCGTGAGCGCCGCGCAGCCGGCATCCGTGCGATGGTCGATGCGCAGGCTGCGCGAAATGGGATTGTCGGCCGACGAAGTCGAGCGCGCCATGCTCACGCTCGACGTGCGGCCCGTGCTCACGGCGCACCCAACCGAGTCTACGCGGCGGACGCTCCTCGGACTGCAGGCGCGCGTCGCCGACAAGCTCCTCGCCCACGAGCAGGCGCCCGCGGATGAAGCGAAGAAGATCGAGCAGGAGCTGGAGGGCGAGGTGGAGCTGCTCTGGCTCACCAGCGAAGTCCGGCAGGACCGTCCGTCCGTGCTCGACGAGGTGAGCTCCGCGCTCTGGTATCTGGAGACGCGCCTGCTCGCCGCCGGCGAGCACGTTCATTCAGGCCTCGCGCTCGCGTTCGAGGAAGAATTCTCCCGCTCCGCGGATGCGTTCCGTCTTGCAGTTCCACTGCGCTGGGGATCCTGGGTGGGTGGCGATCGGGATGGAAATCCCTTCGTCACGCCCGAGATCACGATTGCTACGGCGAGGCGCGCCAGCCACGTCATACTCGGCAGATACGAAGATGCGCTCGACGATCTCGCCCGGCGTCTATCGCTGTCGGCTGAATTCGCTCCGGCAACAGGCGGGCTCACGCAATCGCTCGAGTCCGACCGGGAGCTGCTTCCCGACGTGTGGAAAAAGAATCACAAGCGTAATGCGGACGAGCCGTTGCGGCTCAAGCTCACCTTCATGGCGGCGCGGATCGAAGCGACGCGCCGGCTGGTTGCGTCGCGCGATGCGGGACGGGCCCGTCAGGAGCGCGCCGCGTACTCAGACGCGGCTGCATTCGAGCGAGACCTGATGCTCGTTCGGGAATACCTTATCGGTGCCGGGGCCATTCAGGCGTGCCGCACGACGTTCGATCCATTCATCGCGAGCGTGCGCGCGCACGGCTTTCACGGTTTCATGATGGATGTGCGTGATCATGCCGAGGTTCTCAGCGCGGCGGTGTCGGACATGATGTCGGAGAGCGGAACCGTGAATGTTGACGGCGACCGCCTGCGCTCGGTACTTCGCGGTGGCAAGCAAGTCGGCAAATCGGCCGTCAATATCTCCGAGGAGACGATGAAGGTGATCGACACGTTCCGCGCGATCAGCACGATTCAGAGCGAATCGGGCGAGCCGGCGGCGTGCACCTACATCGTGTCGATGACGCAGTCGCCCGACGATCTCCTCCGCGTCCTCGTGCTCGCGCGCGAGGCCGGGTTGGTGGATCTGTCGTCGGGCAAGCCCACCTCCCGGCTCGACGTGGTGCCGCTGTTCGAGACCCTCGATGACCTCGATCAGGCGCCGCTCGTCATGGGCGCCCTGCTGGACGATCCCATTTATAAGAGGCAGCTCGAGGCGCGCGGCCGCCGGCAGGAGGTAATGATCGGCTACTCCGATTCCAGCAAGGACGCCGGCATCATCGCGTCTTCCTGGGCGCTCTATCGCGCGCAGGAATCACTCGCCGACCTGTTTCGCGACGCCGGCGTGGAGCTTAGGCTCTTTCACGGAAGAGGTGGGAGTGTGGGACGAGGTGGGGGGTCGCCCGTCTACCGCGCGCTTGCCGCCCTTCCGCCCGGCACCACCGACGGTCGCATCAAGATCACCGAGCAGGGCGAGATCATCTCGCAGCAGTTTGGCCTGCTCCCAGTGGCCGAGCGAAGCGTCGACGTCACCACGGCAGGGACGCTGCTCCACGAGTTCACGGATTGGCGCGAACAGGTCGAGCCCGAGGAGATCGGCGAATTCCGCGAAGTGCTCGATCGTTTGTCGGAGCGATCGCATTCCGTCTATCGCAAGCTGGTGCATGAGAACAATGCGCTGTTCCAGCTCTTTCGCATCGCCACCCCCATCGACGAGCTGGCGAATGCGCGCTTTGGATCTCGTCCCGCATATCGTCCAGGCGCGCATGCGGGCATCGAGGGAATTCGGGCGATTCCATGGGGATTCGGCTGGACCCAGATACGTCTCATGCTCACCGGCTGGCTGGGAGTCGGCACCGCGCTCGGCGAGGAGATTCACGCGCGCAAAGGACTCGCGAGGCTACAGAAGATGGCTCGCGTGTGGCCATTCCTCGATGATTTATTGGGGAAGGTCGAGATGGTTTGCGGCAAGACCGACATCGAGATCGCCCGCGCCTACGTCACCCAGCTGGGGGGAGATCTCAGGCTGTTCGACACTCTGGTCGCTGAGTTCGAGCGGGCGGTGGATGCGCTGCTTGTTATTCGCGGACACCGCGAGCTGCTCGACGACAGTCCTGTGCTGCAGGCCGCGATTGCGCTCAGAAATCCCTACGTCGATCCGCTGTCGCTGCTACAGATCTCACTGCTGGACAGAAAGCGGAAATCCGCCGGGCTGAGCGCTCGAGAGAAGGAAAGGATCGACGACGCGCTCGCCACGACTCTCAGCGGTATCGCGCAGGGACTGCGCAATACCGGCTGAAGCAGGAGGACCCTAGTCGATCAGCTCGCGCGATTTCTCGGCGATCGTGTGGTAGCACTCGCAGGCTGCTTTTTTCAGCCCATCCACATCGCGCAGCGAGACTTTGCCGTAGCGGTGCTCGATGAGCCCTAGCCGCTCGAGTCCTCCGATCGCCACCGTAACTCCTGGCCGACGCACCGCGAGCATCTGTGAAAGGAACTCGTGGGTGAGACCGAAGTTGGTTCGGCCGACGGCATCCGCGCTCAGAAGCAGCCAGCGCGCGCAACGCTGCTCGATGAGGTGCATGCTGTTGCACGCCGCCGTCTGCGCAATGACCTCATTGGCCACCTGCGCGTACCGGTGAAGGATTCTCCGAAGCTCTGAAGAATTAGCGAGGAGTGAAATGAAATCGTTGGGGCTCAACTGGTAGAACTCGCCTTCTATCTGGCAGATTCCCTTGTTGCGCGCGACCGGAATTCCATGAAACAAAGGAAGACCGACGAATCCCTCGCGTCCCACCGCCATTGCCTCGAGGGATGTACCATCCTTCAGCACAGTGACCAGCGATGCCATTCCGTTGATCGGGAAGAGAACGCGGGTGAACGGCTCGTTGATCTCGAATACACTTTCCCTCAGGGTGCACGTGACCCTCTTTGCCCGCGCAAAGAACTCCGCGAGATCGTCAGGGGGCAGCCTGGAAATGAGATGATTTTCGGCGGTGGTTGGGGAATAAATGCCATTCCCCCCAGCCCTTACGGGCGATCCCGGCTTGGTGATCATGCGACCTTTGATTTGGCGTGGAAGCCAGAAGGTCGCAGACTCGAGTAATGCCCGAAGCGATCTGGATGCTGCTACTGATTAGTGTCTATTGGATTGTACCCTATCCAACGATCCGATGCAATACTGATTATCCTGTCGGCCGTTTTACCCTGTGTTTTTCCGCTCCTGATGAGTAAAAACGGCACCCATTGTGCGGTGACACACTGCCTCTTTTACGGGCGCGTGGATTCAGCTGGAACCGGACAAACACTCGCACATCAAAACTGAGCTCACCGAGCACCACGCCCTTCGCGAGGACCAGGTCCGCTCCGAGTTAGCCCGGCGCCTGCGGTGCATTTGCGGCAATTTCTCCGATAGTGAATTCCAGGAGCTCGTGAGCAAGATGGCCGAGCGGCAGTTGCTGGACGAGCGAAGGCTCCGCTGGTAGGACACTCTCGAAATCAGAATACGCTCGCTATTTGATTTTGAGCCCTTTCAGTTCTGGATCGAGGGCGGGGTAGCGAAGGTCGAGATCGTCCAGAGTGTCCGCGATTGTCTGCCCGATCATCAGGTCGCGCGCGTCCTCGTCATCGGCGGGCACGATGTACCACGGTGCCGACTTTGTGGTGCACTTCCCGATGGCATCACGATACGCCGCGGTGTACTCGTCCCATAAGGCGCGGTCGTCGAGGTCACCCAGCCTGAACTTCCAGTTCTTCTTTCGGTTCTCCAGTCGTTCCGTGAGGCGTTTTTTCTGCTCGTCACGCGAGACGTGCAGAAAAAACTTGAGAATCACCACGGAGGATTCGGCCAGCATGCTCTCGAAATCGTTGATCTGTTCGTAGCGGGCCGACCAGACCTTTTTCGGGAGAGACTTTTTGACGCGCGGGACGATCACGTCCTCGTAATGCGATCGGTTGAAGATGCCGATGATCTTTCGTACCGGAACCCGCTGATGGATCCGCCATAGAAAGTCATGCTCGAGCTCGGCATCCGTCGGCACCTTGAAGCTCGTGACTTCGCACCCCATTGGGTTGACGCTTCGAAAGACCTTTCTCACGGTTCCATCTTTGCCGGACGCATCCCGCCCTTGGAGCACTACAAGGACGGCGTAACGACCATCCGCGTACAGAGCGTTCTGCAGCTTTGCAAGGCGCTTCCGCTGGTGCTTGCCCGCTTTGTCGAGATCCTCTCCGCGCGGGAGATCGTCGGGTGGAGCGGCGTCGGCATCGTCAATGCGGATCTGCCGCGCGCTGGTGACGGGGTTGAGTATTGGTGATGAGGAGGGCACGAGCCAATGTAGTCAGCAGTCAGGCGCCCCGCGTCTGCGTCACGTTCACCGCCACTCCGCAGAACGTTCCGGAGACGGTTGCGGTGTGCGTAGCTGGATCGAATGAAGACGTGATGTCGACGTCGCACACGCCCGAGCCGCCGATGCGCGCCCAGCTGAAGCTGCCCTTGTGGGTTTGGGTCTGGAGTCCGGACAGTGCCGCACTGACGATGTTCAGCTTTCCGTCGTAGGCGATGTTCGGGTTTCCGTTCAACGTCAGGGTACCGTCTTTGGTCTGGAAAGCGCAGTCAGTATCGGTCCTGGTGGCTCGGGCCTCGAGCGAGAAAGTGTGGGTCGAGGCGTCACCTGTACCGGTGACTGTGCCCGCAATCGCGACCTGTCCACCCTTGGGGCATTGCTTCGTGACCGTGAACTGGTTGTTGATCGTGAGGGGCGTACCCACCGCTGCCGGGCCACTGCCGCCCGCTACTATCGCGAACGTGGATCCAAGCCTGAAGTCGGCAGGTCCGAGAGTCGACACGGCGTCCATCTGGGCGGCGAGGTCATTCGCGTCGGCCTGGGTGATGCTCGACGAAACTCCGGTGGAGTTATCGCAAGCCGCAATCGCCACCACTAGGCCGGCGCTAAGTAGCAGAAACGGTTTTCTGATCATGAATACTCCACGACTTGGAATGGGTTTGCATAAATGACGACTGTGATACAGCGAAGGCCAGCCCGAAGGTTCCTCACTCGGAGTTGAGCGGTCCGGGAGAGGGTTTATTGCTTGCAATTGGCTCTTTCCGGTGGCACTGGGCGATCTCCGCGACTAAAGTATGACCAACACATGTCCACGATTCTCGGGGGAACCTTAACGCTGCTCAGCGACGCGCCCGAGAATTCGCGCGTGCCCTCCGAGACGCAACGCGGGGCGATCGAGGCCGAGCCCCAACCGCTGCTCGTTCGGGCCGGGCCAGGGGCGGGGAAGACTTACTGCCTCATCGAGCGCATCCGATTCCTGATCGAGAGCCGCGATTTCGATCCGCTCCGAATCTGCGTCTTCACATTCACCAACAAGGCCGCCGGCGAAATCGCCGCGCGTCTCGACAG
Source organism: Gemmatimonadales bacterium (assembly GCA_038322455.1). Classification (GTDB taxonomy): domain Bacteria; phylum Gemmatimonadota; class Gemmatimonadetes; order Gemmatimonadales; family Gemmatimonadaceae; genus UBA4720. The sequence continues at coordinate 6,056 of JBBQFZ010000041.1, forward strand.
CGAGCTCGGGCCGCGGGTAGAAGCCGTCAAACGCGGGACCATTCATTCCTTCTGCTCCGAGCTTCTGCGCGAGTTCGGCGATCGGGTGGGGCTCCAGGAAGGCTTCGGAATCGCCGACGAGCCCTATCAACGGGCCGTGCTTCGCCGCCTTCGCGTAGCGCCACGCTACCATAAGAGTGTCCTCGAGGCCTTTGCGCGCTACCGGTTTCGCGGCGAGCCGCTCGGCCACCGCTACGAGAAATTCTACGACGGCTATCGTCGCGCTACGGCCGAACGGAATATCGTCGACTTCGACGGACTCCTTCTCAAGGCGGCCGAACTTTTCAGGATTGCGCCGATTGCCGCGGCGTTGAGAGCGCGCTGGGATGTCGTTCTGGTGGATGAATTTCAGGATCTCAATCCGGTGCAGTACGGAATCATCCGGGACCTGGCGCACGATCACCGTCACGTGTTCGCGGTTGGCGACGACGAGCAATCCGTCTATTCATGGACGGGCGCCGATCCCTTGCTCTTCGCAAAGTTTGCCAACGATTTCGAGATAGTAGGAGCCGATCGCCTCCACAACCTGATGGAAAATCGGCGCTGCCCGCGCGACGTCCTCGCGCTCGCGCGACGCCTCATCTCGCTCAACGAGCAGATCTTCAAGGATCGCGCTCCACAGGAGACGAGCGTCGAATCGAGCTTTCCCGTTGCCGTACTCGCGTTCGCGGACGACGATGCGGAAGCGCAATGGATTATCGCCGACCTGAAAGCCGATCGCGCCAAACATCCCGAAGGTCTGGCATGGGGTGACGTCGGCATCCTGTACCGAACGCACAAGATCGGCAGCGCGCTGGAGGCCGCATTTCTCAACTCGGGGATCCCGTGCAAGCTGGCGCAGGGACGCGCCCTCGCCGACGACGCCGTCGTGGCTTATGTCCTCGCCGCGCTGCGCGTGATCGGCAGTCCCGACGACGAGATCCATCAAGAGAACTTCTACCAGACGGTTCTCCCCGAGGCGCTGCTGAACGATGCGCGCGCGCGCGCGGAGGAAGCAGGCAGCAGCCTGATCGAGGAGCTCGAGCAGATGGCTCGGACTCTCCCCCGAGTGCACGCCGATGCAAAAAAGATCTGGCGCGGCATCTACGCGCTGAAAAATCTCGGCGCGCTGGCGAAAAATCACACATCGCTCGCGTCCCTTGTCGAAGAGATCCTCTCCGAGAGGGTGGGAACGTACCGCACGGTTCTCGAGGATCATCATGAGGATCTGAGCGACCCGTCTGGTCATGACGAGGTGGTAAGGCTGGCCGACAAGGTACTCGAGGCGATCGACGGCGGATCGCCCGTGTGGATCCCGCGGCTTGGCGGCTCCGAGATCGCCGCGAAGGGGATGTTGACCGAGATGGGTGTTCGCTGGGTCCAGCTCGGCGGAGTGCCCTCCGCGGATGCTTTGCGCGTACGCCCCGAGGATTTTCCGGCGCTCGGTCTGGCATTGGGCCTTTTCAAGACCGCACAGCTGGTCCGAACGCGGGCGTTTGCCAACGCCTTCCGCGATTTTACCGTTGTAGATCTCGAGACGACCGACAAGGATGTGCTAAGCGCGGAGGTCGTTGAGATCGCCGCCGTTCGCGTGCGCAACGGACGGGCAGCCGGCGAGTACCACAGCAGGGTCAAGCCGCGGGTGCCGATCGCGGCCGGGGCACTGGCCGCGCATGGAATTTCGGAGAGCCAGGTGGCTGCGTCCCCGTACTTCGAGAGCGTGTGGGACGCCTTTCGTGATTTTTGCGGCGGCGACGTGCTGGTCGCGCATAACGGATACGAATTCGATTTCCCAATTCTGCGGCGCATGGCGGCAAAGCTTCCCCGTGGCGCTGACTTCTCGACCTACGATACGCTGCCGCTCGCCCGCGCGCTTCATTCCACCAGCAGGAAGCTCGAGCATCTCGCACGGCGATACGGAATCAACGCGGGTCAATCGCATAGCGCCCTCGACGATTGTCGCACGCTCGCCCAGCTCTTTCCCGCACTCGGCGAAACCAAGGTCGAATACGCACGCAAAACGGCGCTGGTGAATCTTCTGGATCAGCTCGCCATTGCGCTGGCGCTCAGCGATCGCGATTCCCTTTGCGACGAAGCGAAAAAGTTCCTGGAGTTCGTGCCCGTGTACGCGCTTGGGCGACACAGCGATTGTCTGGACGGCTACCGGGTTGAGCGCGATCAGTGCGGGGACGCCGCAACGCCGAGCGTCGAAGAGCTTATCGTCTTGCTTGGCGGCCAGGCGATGTTGGAGCGACTTCGCCTGGAGCGCACCGCCGACGACCGGTACCCCGAGACGATGGCGCGGCTCCGCCGCCTGATAGACGCGTGTGCCGAAGGATCGCTGGCGACCCAGATCTCGGCCTTCCTCGAGCGGGCGGTTCTCTCGAAGCACGACGGAGTGGAAACGGCGCACGATCGGGTGAACCTGCTCACGCTCCATTCCACCAAGGGGCTGGAGTTTTCGCGCGTCTACATCGTTGGCGTGGAGGACGAGCAGTTCATCCCGATGCCTCCGAGCGGGGCGTTGAACAAGAGTGAGGTGGAGGAGGCGCGTCGGCTCCTTTACGTGGGGATGACGCGCACGAAGCAGCGGCTGGTAATGACGCGGTCCCGAATGCGGGCGGACAAGAGCACTGGCGGCCAGCGATTTCTCGATGAGATGGAAGTCGTGGCAACGACGCCAGTCAAGAATTAGCATGGTAAATCCGGAACGGCTCGAGTGGCGCGTCAATGTCGGGAACGAGACGATATCCGCCGCCTACGATCCCGCGGATGGAGAGTACCAGCGCGTCGTGTTCATCTGCGCTCACGGCGCCGGCGGAAATATGAACGACAAGGGAATACTTCAGACGGCCGGGGCTCTTCGCCGAAGGGGGATTGGCGTTGTGAGGTTCAACTTCCTCTATAAGGAAAAGAAATCCGGACGGCCAGATCCAATGCCACGCCTGAAGGAATGCGTCACCGCCGTGGTCGCGCGCGCGCGCGATGAGCTTCGACCAAAGACCCTGATTATCGGAGGCCGTTCGATGGGCGGAAGAGCGGCATCGATGCTCGCCTCCGAGGACTTCACGTGCGATGGCCTGCTGCTTCTCGCATATCCGCTTCATCCGCCAGGCAGGCCCGATAAGCTGAGGGACGCCCACCTTCCCTCCATCGCAGTGCCGGTCATCTGCTTCAACGGAACGCGCGATCCGTTCTGCACGCCGAGCCTCATGGAGGACGTGCTGACGCGTGTAACGACAAGCTGGGAGATGCACTGGGTGGAAGGTGCCGATCACAGCTTCCACGTGAGCAAGTCATCAGGGAAAACGGACGCTCAGGTGCTGGACGGGATTGGCGACGCCGTCGAGAAGTGGGTGGGCCGACTTTCGTCGACCGCATAGTGGCCGGCGCGGCGCGCCCGGCGCGGCAGAAGTACGATCGGTCGCTCATCGAGGGCACGCTCGCCCCCGCGGTGTGGAAGCTCGCCTGGCCCACGATGCTCACGAATATCATCGGCGGGCTCCAGGGCATGGTGGACCAGGCGCTGGTCGGCCATCTCATTGGCTATAAGGCCAATGCAGCGATCGGCGTCAGCTCGCAGATCTTCATCATCGTAATCATCTTCATCTCGTCACTCTTTACCGGGATGAGCGTGCTGGTCGCACGCTTTACTGGCGCTGGTGATCACGACAAGGTCGATCGAACCGTGTACCAGGCCTTCATCGCGGCGATCGGGCTATCGGTGTTCGTGATGGCCCCAATCGGCTACTTCGCGTCGCCGGCGCTGCTCGATTTCGTGAACGCAGCGCCGGCCGTGAAAGCCGAGGCGCTCCCGTTTCTGCGGACGATGTTCGTATTCAGCAGCGGAATGCTGGTTTTCTTCATGCTCGGAGGCGCCCTCCGCTCCGCCGGCGACGCGCGCACTCCAATGGTGCTCGGCATCAGCCTGACCGTGCTGAACATCGTGTTCAACGTCATCCTGATTCGCGGACTCGGCCCAATCCCGGCGTACGGAACGAAGGGTGCCGCGATGGGAACGTGCATCGCGTCCGGACTGGTTGCCGCCTATTCGCTCTTCAAACTCTGGAAGGGCGGGTGGGTAGTGTCGTTTCCGCGGGGGCGTGGGTACGGCCCGGACTGGGGGATTATCCGCGAGCTCTTCAAATTCGGATTGCCGACCGGGATCCAGGGGATCGCAGCGAACGTCGGGGGCGTGTTGATGTTGTCCTTCATCGGTTCTCTGCCTCAGAGCGCCGCCGCGCAGGCCGCGTTCGCTATCTGTTACACGCAGCTTTTCTCGCTCGTGACGTGGACTTCCGTCGGGCTCATGGGTTCGGCGGCTGCGATAGCGGGCCAGAATCTGGGAGCGGGGAAGCCAGATCGCGCAGCCGCGGCGGTGCGCGTCGCAGCGCGCATCGGATTCACGAGCGCCGCAGTGATAGGTGCCCTCTTTCTGCTGATCCCCCGCCAGCTGCTCGCAATATTCGGAATGCACGACCCAGTTGTCGTCGGAATCGGTGTCCAGCTCATGCACGTCCTCAGCGTCTCGGGCCTGCTGGTGGCGGTCGCGCTCACCTACACCGGCGGACTCCAGGGAACGGGCGACACGAAGAGCCCGCTCTATATCTCGATTCTCTCGCAGGTGGTTGTGCCGCTGGGCATTTGCTTCACCATGCAGAGACTCAGTCACCTCGATCCGATTGACATCTGGCTGGCGATCCTGGCTGGTCACGCCACGCGGTGCGCACTCAGCGTGCTGCGCTTCAAGCAGGAACGATGGCGCAACATCACCGTCAGCATTGACGGACAAACAGCCTGACCAACGATGCAGGCACATCCGGAGAGGAAAGAGGAATGATCGGAGACAACGATGCGAGCGCGACCATTGCGGTGAAGGACATACAGGCGGCGCGGAAGTTCTACACCGACGTCATGGGCCTCAAGCCACTGCCGGTGGCAGAGGCGGAGGTTCTCAGCTACAAGAGCGGCAAGACGAGCGTACTCGTCTACAAGTCGGAGTACGCCGGCACAAACAAGGCGACAGCGGCTACGTGGCAGGTGGACGATGTCGAAAAGGTCGTCGGTGAGCTCAAGTCCAAAGGAGTGGCGTTCGAGCACTACGACTTCCCAGGGCTCACTCGCAATGGTGACATTCACATCGCGAAGAAATTCAAGACAGCGTGGTTCAAGGATCCCGATGGAAACATCCTTGCGATCGTCGGTTCCTGAAGTCCGTCGGCACCGACGCGTAACTCGTCGACGATGGTGTTGTTGACAAATGGGCCGTTGGTAATCAACATGCTTGGGACGTGACAAAAACCGAAAGAAAAGCCAAAGCCGTCGACCTGTCCCACCTTGGTGACTTCACGGCAACTCCGCGCCTCATCACCATCAGTGTGATGGCAGTCGCAATCGGAGTCATCGGCGCCTACGTAGCGTGGGCGCTCCTTCGCCTGATTGGAATCTTCACCAATCTCTTTTTCTTCCAGCGCTGGAGTACCGCGCTGGTCTCGCCGGCGGGCAATACGCTGGGGCCGTTCGAGATCCTCGTTCCAGTGGTCGGGGCCCTCATTATCGGCTTCCTCGCGCGCTATGGTTCGGAGCGAATCCGCGGACATGGCATCCCTGAGGCGATCGAAGCGATTCTCATCAACGGAAGTCGCATTGAGCCTCGCGTGGCTCTGCTCAAGCCGGTCGCATCGGCCATCTCCATTGGTTCGGGCGGCCCTTTTGGCGCTGAGGGGCCGATCATCATGACCGGTGGCGCGGTGGGCTCACTGATCGCGCAGTACTTCCACTTAACGAGCTCGGAGCGCAAGACGCTGCTCGTCGCCGGAGCGGCAGCGGGTATGTCCGCGACATTTGCGGCGCCCGTCGCGTCCGTGCTGCTCGCCGTCGAGCTGCTTCTGTTCGAGTGGAAGCCTCGCAGCATGATCCCTGTCGCGCTGGCGAGCGCTACTGCAGCCGCCGCCCGCCATTACATCATCGGAATGGGGCCGATTTTCCCTGTGCCAATGCACCCCGCGTTCATCGGTCCTGCCGGCCTAGCGGGATGCGTAGCCGCCGGAATTCTTGCCGGCGCGCTCTCGGGAATTCTCACGCTTGCCGTCTACGCGTCCGAGGATGCATTTCACAAGCTGCCGATTCACTGGATGTGGTGGCCCGCCATCGGCGGGCTCGTCATCGGCATTGGCGGACTGATCTCGCCTCAGGCGCTCGGCGTAGGCTACGACACGATTGCCAGCCTGCTTCAGGGTACTGTGACGCTGCACTTCATCTGGGCGATTCTCATCGTCAAGTCCATCATCTGGGCAGTGTCGCTCGGCTCCGGAACTTCAGGCGGGGTGCTCGCACCGTTGCTGATGATGGGTGGCGCCCTCGGCGGGCTCGAGGCGAGGTTCTTCCCCGCCGAGGGCGTCGGATTCTGGCCGCTTGTCAGCATGGGCGCGATACTCGGCGGTACGATGCGATCGCCGTTCACGGGCATCATCTTCGCGCTAGAGCTCACGCACGACGTGAACATGCTGATGCCGTTGTTGATCGCCGTCACGATTGCGCACGCCTTTACGGTGCTGACGCTGCGCCGATCGATTCTCACGGAAAAAGTCGCGCGGCGCGGATTCCATCTGAGCCGGGAGTACGAGGTGGATCCGCTCGAGATACTCTTTGCGCGAGAGGTGATGAGGCCGAACATCGTAACGTTTTCGCGGGGCGCGAATCGTCAAACCGCGATTGATGCCTTGCGAGTCGAGGGGGAGATCGGTCCCCAGCGTCTTTTTCCCGTAGTCGATGAATCGAAGCATTTGACCGGCGTGATCACGCGCGGAGATCTCGAGAAGTGCGTAAATGTCTCGAAGGTGGATGGACAGGTGGATCTGGATAGGATCACGCGTCCCGCGCCCACGGTTGCCTACGCGGACGAGCCCCTACGTGTAATCGTCCAGCGGATGGCGGAGACAGGGCTGACGAGGTTCCCGATTGTTGAGCGTGGCGATTCAAAGAAGCTGGGTGGGATCATTGCCCTCGACGATCTGCTGAAAGCGCGGGCGCTGAATCTCGAGGCGGAGCGCCGACGGGAGCGCGTACTGCGCATGAGTTTCGCTTTTCCGTTCGCATTCGGAAAAGATCGTCCTCAGGAGCCTGAAGACGAGGCGGGCTCTGCCGACGAGTTTGAATCATGAGAGGGGCTAAACAACCGCTCAACCCTTTAATGTCTGCTGTTGTCCCATGGATGCCACGGCCCGACTCGGCGCGATCTTTTCGCTCTCACGCGGCGACAGCATTCCGGCCGCTGAGTTCGCGTACCTGCGCGGCATGTATCCAAGGCTCACGTCAACGAAACTCAAGGAGTCGATCCTGATGGGGGTGGCGGACGACAGGATTGCGCACGAGGACAGCGACAAACTGATCAGGGATCGCGTGTCACGATAGAAGGCTTGCGCGATCGCTGATCGCCGATCGTCAGGGCTTGGTGACGGTGAGCCCGCTGACCAAACCGTCGGTGTTGTGGGAGAAGCGAATTCCGTAAATGCCGTCGGTCGATTTGAGCTTCCCGGCGCTGACCAGATCAGATTTCTTGTACGTGCCGACGACTGCCCCGTTGATCGAGCACGTGACGTCGTTGCCCTTGACCGAGACGGCGATATCCTGCGTCACCGGCGATCCGGCAGCTGCCGCCTTGTGAACCGCTGCGTTTGCTTCGCCGCGACCGTTAAGCTGGAATGCAGCGGGTCCAAAGCCGCGCACAATGAAGTTCCCGTTTCCGTAGGCCGCGCAGTAGAGATAGCTCTGATTGGCGGTGCCCATGTCGTTACCGCCGATGAAGATTCCATACGGGTGCGGGTGATCGTTCACGTTCATGTACTTCGGCTCGTTGAACGTCGCCTTGACGGTGTAGTCACCGCTCGCTGTATTGGCGGGATTCCAGTACGCGACCGCCGGTCCCGTCGTGATGTGGAGGGCGTTTCCCTCGCTGGCGATCTTTGCATTGGCCAGAGTCTGCCCGCGCTTTGCTTCGCCGGCATCGATCTGACCCGTCCACCCCGCGACGGATACCCCTCCAGCGGCGACCTGCCGCGATGTTTCGACCTGAGCTTTGCTGTTGCACGCGAGCACGACGAGCGCGGCAACCGGGAATAGTGAAATGTAGAAGCGACGCATGGTGAAACCTCGCATTCGGGAGAGAGAGACGGGGGAAAATATACGCCTGTGCAGAGGGATGCGCGTCACGGGCATCAGGATTGGAGGAAGCAACTGCATACAGCACGACTGGCATCAAGAACGGAAGGTTCGACCGAACCTTCCGTTCTTTTCGCCGGCCCTGTGTACGCAGTTAATCTTTCCAGAGGCAAGCGACGCCGCATGATCAACCGGCGTCTGGCGCCTTCGGCTCGGGATGCCGTCGATCACTGACGTCGGCATCGAACTGCCTCCACACCCGCTCGATGTCGCCTGGCGACACGTGGACCGGTGAGCCAGAAAGGATTCCGGTGACGTTTCTGAATGGGCGCCCCAGCTGCATTCCGCCCTTGTCGATCGTGAATTCGCGAATGGCTTTGTCGTGCCACGAGCCACGCATCTTGAGCACGGTGAGCCCGCGCTTCATGTCGCCGAACATCTCGACGTAGCGAAGCAGGATGATTGAATCGGTCAGCGTCGAGATATGTGAGTCGGTGATCGAGTCGCCTCCCATGAGACTGCCCGTGGTGGATGTGAACACACCGGTGATCTCCTGGTGCTTGATGAACGACGTCAGGCCGATCACGAACTCGCGGAACGCCTTCGTCGTTCCCACGTTCTCGAGCGCGGACAGACTGTCGAGAGCCATGCGCCGTGGCTTGAATTCGTTGATGATCGCCTGAATCGTGACGAGCCAGTCCTCGAGGCCGGAGACGTCGGGGTAATCACAGACGACCTTGAGCAGGCCGTCGCGCTCCATCTTCTCAAAATCGAACCCCCACCCCCTGGCGTTCCTGACCAGCTGATCGCGGCTCTCCTCGAACGCGAGCAGAAGGCATTTGTCGCCGGCGTCCGCGCCGCCTTTAAGGAATTGGGCGACCGTCAGAGTTTTTCCGGTGCCTGTGGCGCCCGAGACCAGAGTCACGGAATCCCGGAAGAACCCTCCGCCGCACATCTCGTCGATCTGAACGTTTCCGGAAGAGATCCGGACATCCGAGGACCGCATGCTCAGCGTCATCGCCGAGAGCGGGATGACGATCACACCGCCGTGTGGAACGATCGTGAATGGATATTCGCCCTTCTGATGATCGCAGCCGCGGAACTTGAGAATCTCGATCGTGCGGCGGCGCGTTTCATCCTCGAGCGCGTTCCGAAGAATCATCACATTGTCGGCAATGAACTCCTCGACGCCGAATCGCGCGACCGGCCCGTGGTCGTCCACACGCTCGGCCGTGAGAATTGCTGTGACTCCCATGGACTTGAGCGCGGACGCAATGCGGAACAGCTCGCCGCGAACCATGTTCTGATCGGTGAACTGGGAGAATACCGCGCCCAGCGAGTCGACGGTTACGCGCGTCGCTCCAACCTTCTTGACGGCGTTGGCGATACGGGCCACGAGCGCGCCGAGATCGAATCCGCCGGATTCCACGGTGTCGATGTGCGGGTCGGGCGATGCGTCGACGAAAGCCAGCTTCCCCTCTTCTTCCCACTGGGCGAGATCCCAGCCGAAGCTCTGCATGTTCTTCGCAATGTCGGCCGCTGCCTCCTCGAACGTCACGAAAACGCCGTGCTCGCCCAGCTCGATTCCCGCGGCAAGGAAATGGACGCCGAACACCGTCTTGCCGCTGCCGGCGGTGCCCGATATGAGAGTGGTCCGACCCTTCGGAAGTCCACCTTTCGCGATAATGTCGAGACTGGAGATTCCGGTGCGAAGCTTCTCGACGCTGGGATGTTCTGTCCGAATGCTCATCATGCCTCGGGGCGCGGGGTGGATGGAGGCGACTTCGCTTGAACCTCGAGACCAAGCAGGACTTTGTCCCTGTCGGACAGGTCGCCGATGACGCGGCGAAGCGGGAGCGGCAGCTGCTTGATCAACGTCGGGGTAGCGAGGATTTTCTCGTCTTCGGCCCGTTGTGGGTTCTCGAGCACGTCCACGACCTCGAGCTCGTATTGCCCTTCCAGCTCAGTCTCGCACAGCCGCTGAAGGTTCGAGATCGCGACCTTTGCACGAGGACTTGTGCCCGTAACGTAGAGCGTCAACCGGTATTTGGACAAAAATCCTCCGCTTCGTGGATTTCCTTCGTTCGGGCAACTGCGAGGGCTAAAAACAAGCCCAAGCTATGCCAATACAGGCCCGCTCGTTGCACTATTAAGATGCTAATTACCCCGAAACATCGGCAACAGTACCAGCCGAACTATAACCACCCATCCCGGACGTGAGGAATCGGCCAGCCAGAATGACGACTGAGACGGAATCCCTCCCGGCGAGACCTGCGGCGAGCCTTCGCGGCATCATCGAGCGCCTGCCCGATGGCATCGTCATCGTGGACCACCAAGGCAATATTCGCTTTGCAAATCCCGCGGCAGAGCACCTTTTCGATCGGGGCTCGGAGGAGCTGATCGGTACCTCCTTCGGGTTTTCATTGGTTGTGGGCGAAACAACCGAGATCGAGATCGTCCAGCGCCACGGCGGCGGTATCGTGCACGCCGAACTGCGCGTCGTTGAAACTGACTGGGAGAACGAGCAGGTGGAGCTCGTCTCGCTCCGTGATATCACCGATCGCAAACACGCCGAGGAGCGGTCGCAGCAGCTCGTATTCGAGCGCGAGGCGCGACTCGAGGCCGAAGCGGCGAGCCGCGCCAAATCGGAGTTTCTCGCGATCATGTCGCACGAGCTTCGGACGCCACTGAACGCCGTGCTCGGATATTCAGAGCTGCTCGAGCTCGGAATCTCGGGACCGCTCACCGACAAAATGCGCGAACAGGTAGGCCGCATTCGGATGAGCGCCAAGCATCTGCTGGGACTGGTGAACGACATTCTGGATCTGGCAAAGGTGGAAGCGGGTCGGCTGTCGGTTAGCTCCGGGCCTGCATCCGCGGCCGCCACGATTTCCGCGGCAATCTCGTTAATACTTCCCCAGGCGGCGGCGGCGGGACTCGAGCTCGCTGTCATGCCGGTGCCGGACGCGGCTCCTGTTTATCTGGGTGACGATGAGCGGGTGCGCCAGATCATCGTGAATCTGCTGTCGAATGCCGTCAAATTTACTTCGCCAGGGGGAAAAATCACGATTGTAGTCGACCGCACCGATTCACCCGATCTATCGACCCGACTTCACCCCAACCGCGAGTATGTCTCGTTTTGCGTTTCAGATACGGGCAGTGGGATTGCCGACGACAAGCTGCTCGCGATTTTCGACCCGTTCGTGCAGGTAGACACCGGACACGCGCGCGCCCGGGAGGGGAGCGGGCTCGGCTTGACGATCAGCCGGCGGCTAGCGAGGCTGATGGGCGGCGATCTGACCGTCTCGACCAAAGTCGGAGAGGGCTCGAGTTTTACTCTCTGGCTACCGGCGGATGAATCGTCAACCGTCAATGAGACCGAGCCTGCAATCGTTGGCGAGCACACACCGGTTCAGAGGGATGTGAAGGATCTCTCGAAGATTGGTCGCGTTCTACTTGATGGAATGGAAGCGACCACCGCGAGGATCGTGGACAAGATCCGCACAGACCCGAATCTCAATATTGCAGCGGGCCTGAAATTTTCGCAGGTCGCCGACCACTTTCCAGCGCTGTTGGCGGACGTTGCCGGCTCGCTCATCGTTCTCGAGGAGCTGAGGGGACAGGCCTCGCCGCTGCTGGCGGACGCGACGGAAATCCAACGGCTCGTCTCCGAGCGTCACGGCGTCCAACGTCACCGACTCGGCTGGGACGAGGCTGCGCTGAGGCGTGAATTCATGATCGTCCGCGAGGAGCTCGAGCGCATGGTTCGCGAAGCGTCGACGGGCGTCGACCCGCTACCGGTGGAAGATGGAGTTCTGGTAATCGGGCGGTTTCTCGACCAGTCCGAGTACGTGGCGGTGAAGGCACTGAACGCCGCGCGCAAAGCCTAGTTCCATCTCGACGCAGTTAGGGTGCTGTCCTTGATCCGTTGCAGGCACCAACGAAGGTATTGACTGCGGGCGGCCCCGACCCAGCGCCTTCGTCGTGCTTGAAGAAGACGTACGCTTCCTTCCAGCCCTGCGCGTTTACGCACTTCGCCCATTCACCGAGCGCGGCGTCGCCGTAATCGAGGCGGTGGAGGCGGAGATAGCCCCACGACGCGGTTGAGATCACGGGGCACTTGAACTCATCCTGCTCGATGATGCACATCGCAATGTCGCGCTCGCGCATCGCGTCGTAGATCTCGTCGTCGAACCAGCTTTCGTGCCGGAACTCGAACACGTACTTGCGATCGGTTGGCAGCAGGCCGAGGAATCCGCGAAAGCGGGCGACGTCTTTTTTCAGATTGGGCGGGAGCTGAAAGAGGATCGGTCCCAATCGGTCGCCGAGCACCGCGGTGTTCGTGAGAAGGAAGTCGAGCGTGTCGGCGGATTCCTCCTTGAGGCGTGCGTGGTGCGTGATGCGCTGGCTGGCCTTGATGGCGAACGTGAACTCGCCCGGCACCTGCGACGCCCAATCTTCCAGAACGTTCTGCTTTGGCAGGCGGTAGAAGGTGTTGTTGATCTCCACCGTTGGAAATTTGCCCGCGTAGTAGCCGAGCATCCCGTCGTCTTTCAGCTCCTTCGGGTAGAACCCTCCCTTCCATTCCTTGAACGCATAGCCACTGGTGCCAGCGAGAACCTTCACGAAACCTTGCGCCTGGACTCTGCCTTTGCCGGTTTCTCCTTCGCGAGGCTCGCCTTCAGCGCTTCCATCAGGTCGATCATCTTGTTGTCGGTGCCCGGCGCGATGTCGGCGGTGATGTCCTGTCCGTCGATCTTGCGCTGGATGGTGTCGAGCACGCGCTCGCGCACTGTGTCCTTGTACTTGTTCGGCTCGAACGTCTCGTTCGATGTCTGATCTATCAGCTGCTTGGCGAGCTTGAGCTCGGCGTCCTTCACCTCGCCCGGCGGGATCGTGACTTCGGTCGTTGGGCGAACTTCATCCGCGTAGTGAAGCTGCTCCATCACCAGTACCCCGTTGAGCGGTCGCAGGAGCACGAGGTGCTGCTGGCCCCGCGCGGCGTACTGGCCCAGCGCGGCGCGTCCGGTCTCCTTGAGCGCGGCAGCGAGCAGACGATAGGCGCGGTCTCCACCTTTGTCGGGACCGAGGTAGTACACCTTTTCCAGGTATTCGCGGTCCACATTCGCGAGCGGAACGAACTCGACGACGTCGATGGTGCTCGTCGCTTTCTCTTCCAGCGCCTTCAGCTCTTCGGGCGTGAGGACGACGTACTGGTCCTTGGCAAACTCGTAGCCCTTGACCGTCTCGTCGCGGGTTACGACCTCGTTGTCCTTGGTGCACAGGTACTGCTGCTTGAGCCGCGAGCCGCACTTCTTGTGCAGCATGTTGAAGGAGACGCTCGCCTTTGACTCGGACGAGGAGTAGATGTTGACGGGCACCGAGACGAGTCCGAATGAGATCGTGGCGGTGCCGATTGAGCGAGCTGGCATGGTCGCGAGAGGAAAGGGTTAGAACTTTATCACAAATATTCTTGCGTGGAAAACTCTACATACCGTATCCTTAAGTATGTCCACCACGGACGCAAGAGCCAAGTAGTCGGTCACCCTCGATTTAGGAGAAAATCGGATGCTCGCACGACGCTTCGCCACGGTTCTCGGTGTGTTCCTGATAGTCGAGGGTGTCTGGGGACTTTTCAGTCCAATGGTGTTCGGCGTGCTGTCGACCAACACGCTGCACGCAATCATTCATATCCTGCTGGGAATCACGGGAATCGTGATTGCCCGCGGTGGTGGGGCTCGGGGATATTTGCTGGGGGTCGGAGCGCTGCTCGTGGTAGTTGGCATCCTTCGGTTCATTCCCGGCGTCTCCGATCTCGTCGTGTCGTTGCTGAACGTGAACTTTGCAGTCGCGTACTTCAACATCGCCGTCGGCGTGGCAAGCCTCGTCATTGGATTCAATGCGCGGCCGGCAGCGGTGCCGCCCGCCGTCTAATTCGCCCGACGCGGACTGCGACGCCCCGGCTCGGACGCTATGCCAGACACCAGAGACCACTCGGCAACGGCTGGCGACGGCCTCGATACCTATCGCGCGAAACGCTCGCCGGATCGGACTCCCGAGCCGATGGGCGCGGTGTCGGCCGTTCCCGGAAATCTTTTCGTTGTCCACAAGCACGCGGCGCGCAATCTTCATTTCGATCTAAGGTTGGAGATGGATGGAGTTCTCCGGTCCTGGGCGGTTCCGAAGGGTCCGTCTTACGACATGGCGGACAAGCGCCTCGCCGTGAAGGTCGAGGACCACCCGATAGAGTATGGAGACTTCGAGGGAAACATCCCGCACGGCAACTACGGAGCGGGCGGCGTGATCGTGTGGGATCGGGGTGAATGGGTCCCGCTCGAGCCGTGGCGCGAAGGATTGGAGAAAGGGAAACTTCTCTTCGAGCTCAAGGGCTACAAGCTCCACGGAAAGTGGACGCTCGTGAA
>JBBQFZ010000042.1:0-19761 GCA_038322455.1 Gemmatimonadales bacterium
GGGAATCGCAGCCATCGAGTCGATCGTCGCCGGAAAAGCTCCGTAGGAAACCTGGAAGCCGGCCATAGCCGTCCCACCGATCGCCACCGACATCTGCGGCTGGCCGCGTGACGGCGTCGCGCTGTCCACCAGCGGCTCCCACGTCGCCACGGACGGCTGTCGCTTGAAGTCCGTGAACCATTCGCACGCAGTCATGGTGAGAGTGAGCGGCAGAAGAAAAAAGAGCGAGCGCAGGTTAGCGTTCAACGCGCACCTCCTGAGCCCCGTGCTTGCGCAAAAGATCCTCAGCCGTCCCGGCTTTGTCGGGCGGGCACTCCACCCAGACTCCGTAGTCGCCGTGACTGAACCGGGGATCGTAGCCGACCATCAACGTCAGACGTGGAATTCGCGCACTGATGAATAGACCGAGCACCGTCGACAGCGCGCCGAACAACACCATGACCTCGAAACCGAAAATTGTGTACGGAACCCACGACGCGATCGGCTTGCCGCCGACGACGAGGGGCCAGTAGTCGGAAACCCAGATCGCGATCCAGTACCCGCACGTCACGCCGGCCAAACCGCCGAACAGCGTGAATTTCCGCACTGGGCTCGGGCCCGGCTCGAGGGCGTGCTCCAGCTCGTGACGCGGGGTCGGCGTGAAAACCGTTATCGCGCCCAGCTTCAGCTTCTTCAAAGCCTCGATCGCGCCGACCGCCGCGTCCAGCTCCCGAAATGCTGCCAGAACTCCGCGCATCAGTCGTGCTCTCCGGGAGTGTCTGCCTCGAAATCGAAATGCTCGCCCGACGGACCGATTCCGTGTGTGTGCGCGAGACGCAGCCTGGGCGGAACTATTTCCTTCACCTCGGAGATCGCGATCACCGGCAGCTGCTTGATGAAGAGCAGGAACCACATTGAGAACCAGCCGAAGCTGCCGGCCAGGATCGCGTAATCGACCCAGGTCGGGCGATAGCTCGTCCACTGCCACGGCTCGAACTCGTGCGACAGCGATGGCACCACGATCACGAATCGCTCGAACCACATTCCGATGTTGATCGTGAACGACAGGATGAACAGCCAGGCCGGATTTCGTCGCAGCTTCTGCACGAAGAGCGACAACGGCAACACCATGTTGCAGGTGTAGAGAATGGCCGAAGCCCACCACCACTGCCCCCAGATACGGTTCGCGAAGAAGGCCTTCTCAAATTCATTGCCACTGAACCATGCCACGAACCACTCGTTCATGTAGGCACAACCGACGCAGAGCGAAGTGAAGAGGGCGAGCTTGGCCGCGGCGTCGAGGTGGTTGATCGTCACGTAGTGCTTGAGCCCGAAAAATTTCCGGAGCGGGATTATGATCGTGAAGACCATCCCGATGCCGGAGAAAATCGCCCCCGCGACGAAGTAGGGGGGAAAGATCGTCGTGTGCCAACCAGGCGTGAGCGCCATGGCGAAGTCGAACGACACGACCGAGTGCACCGACAACACGAGCGGCGTCGAGAACGCGGCGAGGAAGAGATACGCGCGCGCGAAGTGTCTCCACTCGCGGTCGGTGTTTCGCCAACCCAGCGACAGCTGCGCAAAGATGCGCTTTCTGATCGGGCTGATCTTCTCGCGATCGCGGAGAACCGCGATGTCGGGGATCAATCCTATATAAAGGAAAGTGGCAGAGACGGTGAGGTAGGTCAGGATCGCGAACACGTCCCACACCAGCGGACTCTTGAACTGAGGCCAGATGTAGCGCCAGTTGGGATACGGAATGAGCCAGAAGAACTTCCAGGGCCGGCCGAGGTGGAGAATCGGGAAGAGTCCGGCGGTCATGACCGCGAACACCGTCATCGCTTCGGCGCACCGGTAGATCGTAGTGCGGAACCCGGCGCGGAAGAGATAAAGAATCGCGGAGATCAGAGTTCCGGCGTGGCCGATACCAACCCAGAAAACGAAGGTGATGATGTACACGCCCCACATCACCGGGGGGTTGTAGCCCGCGACGCCGAGCCCGTTGTAGATCTGGTACATCCAGGCCGCAATTCCGATGAGCAGGAAGAACACCGCGACGCCGAGCCCAATGAACCACGCCACCGTTGGGTGAAGGGTGCCAACGATCTCACGGTCGACCTGCTCGTAATCCTTTACGGCGGGAAGCTGAACGTCGGCGGTCGCTATATTCGGGCGGCGCGGCTCGTCGTTCTCAGGCACTGGCTGTATCCGCGTGGCCATCGTCAGGCCGTCCCCGCGGTTGCAGGGTTCGGATGATTCACTTTCTTGAGGTATACCACCGCGGTGTAGGTGTTGAGCTCCTCGAACACGTGATACGCTCTCGAGTCCTTGGCCATCTGCGTGACCGTCCAGCTCTCATCCGCGGCGTCACCGAAAACGATCGCGCGTGACGGGCAGCCCGCCGCGCAAGCAGTCGTGAACTCGTCCGGCTTGAGCGGGCGCTTCTCGGCGGTCGCGCGATTCTCGGCTTCCCTGATTCGCTGGACGCAGAAGCTGCACTTCTCCATCACGCCCTTGCCGCGGACGGTCACATCTGGATTGAGCTGCCAGTTGAGCGGCTCGGGGAACGCGTACTGCGACCTGGCGGGCTCTCCGTAACCGAACCAGTTGAAGTAGCGAACCTTGTACGGGCAGTTGTTGGAACAGTAGCGCGTTCCGACGCAGCGGTTATAGACCTGCACATTCAAGCCATCGGGAGAGTGGTACGTCGCATATACGGGGCATACCGGCTCGCACGGCGCGTTGCCGCAATGCTGGCACATCATGGGGACGAATCGGGCGTCGAAATCGGCGCCCCCGTCTTCCCCACCCTCGTAGTACCGCTCGATACGTATCCATGCCATCTCGCGACTGCGCAGTATGTTGGCGCCGAATCCGGTTCTGTCGGGGAGAACCTTTCCCGTTTGCCATTCCGCGCCGACGGTCGGGATGTTGTTCTCTGCGTAGCATGCGCTCACGCACGCCGCGCATCCCGTGCACCGGGATAGGTCGACCGTCATCGCCCAGCGGCGCTTGGCCATGCCGCTCCAGTGATTCGGATCGTACATGCCCTTGTCGTTGGATGCGGGATCTCCCTGCTCTCCCTGCGCGTCGTTCGCAACCGGAGAGCGAAGGCCTGGGAGGAATTTGTGCTCGGCGTCCCCCGCCATCTCTTCCCCGTGCTGGGTGGCGGCTTCGGGATTCTCGCGCTCCGACGGCTCCGTTCCGGCGCCTTCAGCAACCTCTGCTACATGTTCAGCGCCCGCGTCATGACCGGCTCTCCCCGCTCTCAGATCCGCGATCGCGATAGCCTGGCCGATACCGCGACCGTGTTGTCTGGCGGAGCCTTCGGTCGTGACGATGAAGGTGTGTCCCCCGGCTCTGGAGACGTTCGCTTTCGTAGAGACGAGCGCGACGCCACCGGCGCGATTTTCAAACGCCGGCAGAATCTCGAGGGGGTTGTACCCGGCTTTCGCATAGCGGCCCGAATGAGCGTGTCCGCGTCCTGTAGCGATTGCGACGGTCTCCCGCTGCGTTCCCGGATATTGAAGCACGGGGAGCGTCAGCGTGCCCGCCGCGGTTTGGATCGTGACGTGGTCTCCATTGGCAAGACCCATTTTTTCCGCCGTCGCTGGATTCATCTCGGCCACAGTCTGCCAACAGATCTTCGTGACTGGATCCGGAATCTCCTGTAGCCACGGCTTGTTCGCGCCGCGCCCCTCGGACAGGAACGGATGGGAGTAGACCACGAGATACATGTTGCCACTCGACTGCTCGATTGGCGTCCCGGCGAGTGTTGCGGGAACCTGGCGCGCATTCGCAGTCGCGCCGAGCGAGCCGGCAGCGATTCCGTGTGGAAGCGCGTGGTTGAGTCCCGCCGCGCCACCCGGGAATCGGCTGATCAGCCAGCTTCTGTAGTCCGGAAGTGGATACCGCGCAGCCGCACCGGGATCCTTCTTGGCGAGCGCGATGAGGACGTCGGAAGTCGCGCGCGTGCTGAACACGGGATCCATCGTCGGCTGCTGGAGCGAGATCGTTCCCCGCACCGGCTCGGCGTCCCCCCACTGCTCGAGGGCGTGATGGTCGGGAAGGATGAGATCGGCGTGCTCGGAAGTCTCGTCGGGATAGCTCGAGAAGCTCACCCTGAACGGAACCTTCGCCATCGCTTCGGCGAAGCCGACCGATTTCGGAAGCGTGAAGGCCGGATTCGCCCCGCGCACCATCAACAGCGAGACGCCGCCGGTATTCATTCGCGTCGCGAGCGCACGAAGCTCCGCGGGCACGGCCATGCCTTCGAAGCCGAGGTATCCCTCCGCGGGCTTGATCGTGACGCCGACATTACCGCGGGACTGGTTGAGAGCATTGGCGGCGAGAGCCACTTCGAGACCGTCCGCTCCGCTCGCACCGGCGATCACCATGCTGGGAGTGGTCGCCGCGAACTCTTTTCCGAACGCGTCGAGCACGGCGGCAGAGACACCCGTCATCTGCGCTGCCGCTTCCACAGGCATCTGGCCCGCGAGCAGCCTTACTACCGCGATCTCGGTCCCCGGCCTGCAATCGATCCACTGGTCGGCGTTCAGTCCGGTGAGCGAGCGACGCGGTCCGACGTAAATCAGGCGCGGAGCTTTGTCGTGGTCAGCACGTGCGTCGGCAAAGTCGAGCTGCTGGGGGACCATGGCGCCCCAGCTGTCGAGGAAATCAGCGCCCAGCGAGACCACCAGTCTCGCCGCGCGGAAATCGAGACGCGGCCACGCGACGCCGTAGCTCTGCCTGTTGGCCGCTATCGTCGCGTGATCGGCGCCCGCATCGTAGCTGAGGTGCGCCGGCATTCCGAAACCAGCGAGCCATGAGTCGAGAAAACCGGGAAAGCTTCCGGACTCGTGCTGGTTGATGAACACCGTATTGGCGGCGCCGCCGCGACTTCGAACTTCACCCAGCTTCTGAGAGAAGATCTGGAGCGCCTCATCCCAGCCGACTGACTCCAGCTTTCCATTCCGCCGAACCAGCGGGCCGCGATACCGGTCGGGATTATAGAGACCCTGGAGGGCGGACTGCCCGCGCGCGCACAGCGCGCCGCGATTGACAGGATGCTCGGGATTCCCCTCGAGCTTGATCGTGCGCCCATCGCGCGTCTCCGCGACTATTCCACACGCGGCTGAGCACTCACGACAGGTCGACGCATAGTAACTCGACACTCCCGGCACCGTCTGATCCGGCGAGACGAGGTACGGAATAAGTTTTTCAATTTTCTCCGACGTGCAGCCGATCATTGTGGTAGCGGCGGTTCCCACCCCGAGAACTTTGAGAAACTCCCTACGCTTAACCGCGCCTGGCGCGACCACTGGACCTTCTTGCTCAGCGCTCATTCGATCCTAGTAGTGGCACGAGCTGCAGTCGTATCTCGCGCGGAAAGGCGGGTTCGACTGGCCGATGTGACAGTTGACGCACCAACCCATGTTGAGCGACGAAGCCTGATATACCTGCTTCATGTTCTGAATCTGTCCATGACACGTCTGGCAGGTCACGCCTGCATTCACGTGCCGCATGTGCGGGAAGTGAACGTACTCCGGAAGCTTGTGGATGCGAACCCACGGCACCGGCTGCTTCTTGTTCCAGAATCCGGCGAGCTTAGTTATTTCGGCCTTGTTGCCATCCGATGTTCCCGCGATGACGGTGTGGCATCCCATGCAGGTTCCGACGGCGGGGAGGCCGGGATCGAAGGATTTGTTGGCGGCAAAATGGCAATACAGGCAGTTCATCTTCAAAGTGTCCACATGGATCGTGTGGCGGAAGGCGACCGGTTGCACCGGGCCGTTCCCTTCCGACGAAGAGGCGCCGCTATATGCCGACAGCATGGTGGCGAGCGCCGCGATGCATACGAATCCCGGCACCGCCAGCCATCTGCTTCGCAAGTTCATCCGCGAGTATTTGTGTAAAGGCGAGTTAATCAATCGGCTTTGTGAAGATTTTCACAAGCCGATCAACAGGCGGAAAAATGTCCGGCCACGTATGGTCGCGCAAGGTGCTCCATCACTGCTGCAAGCCTCCGGCCTTACCCCCGCGGATACGTTCGGTTGTTCGAACCACCTCTATGAAAATCGCGCGCAGTAGCGCAAGCTCCCGCGAATCGGGCGCGGTGCGATAGAACAAAGTGCGTACGGAGCGCATGATGTGCTCGTGAAAGCGGGTCTTGAAGAATTCAATCTCGTAGAGCGCGCGCTCTGTGTCAGCGAACAGCTGCTCGTATTCCTCCGACGTCGCTGGCGGCGCGTCCTTGCGCGGAGGCGCGAGGGTCCGCGTAGCATCGGCCGCGGAAAGATGTAGCTCGTAGAGCGCGATCAGCACTGCCTGCGCAAGGTTGAGCGATGCGTGGTCCGTCGTCGGAATCGTCACGACTATGTGCGCACGGTCGAGAATTTCATTTGGTAGCCCCTTGTCTTCCCTTCCGAACAAGAGCGCGACGGGCCCCTCGCGCGCGGCGGCGAGCAGCTCGGCGCTGGCGACGCGCGGTGTGCTGAGATCCCGCTTGGCAGCCCGTCGCCTCGCTGTGAACCCCGCCACGCGGACGCATCCGTCGAGAGCCTCTTCGATCGTCTCGCAACTACGGATGCGTTCGATGATGTCACCCGTGTCGTGAGCGATGCCTTCCAGCCGCCACGGATCGTACTCCACCGATCGAACGAGATAGAGGTCTGAGACGCCCATGTTCTTCATCGCGCGAATCGTCGCGGCGATGTTGACGGGATTCTGGGGCTCGTAGAGAATCACGCGCACAGCCGACAGGATCGAATTGGGTACGCCGACCGGCGCGTCGGCGTCTCGCTTGGCGGTGCGGGTCAAGAACGCTGATGTAAAATGCCGCCTCCTCCACCCGAATCGCGGATGAAAGAGGCAGCATGGCGCCGAGGAGGCTCAGCCGCCTCGGCGATCGGGCCCGGGCCTAGACGACTGGTCGTCCCGTGACCAGGCGATAGATGACGACAATCACCGCGATTACCAGCAGGATATGTATGAGACCCCCGGCCACTGGGAATATGAAGAACCCAAGCGCCCACAAGATCAACAGAATTACTGCGATCGTCCAAAGCATTGTGGAATCCTCGCAAGAAGAGAGATACACCTGGGGTGACAGGAAATGTCCCACGCTTTGCGCGCAGCCGTATCGACGTCTGAGCGTTGCACCAGGCCTGTTCCTGCAAGAAAGCAACGAGCATGCCTGAGCTCCTAAGAAGACCGTGGTGCGAACAAATCATTTTGCGCGACGTCATCGTAGCGCACGCGAGATCCGTCGATCCAGGTGAACGATGTGAGCTGGTGTTCCTGTGTTCCGGAATCGAGAATGAGGGTACCTCTTTGATGCGGGAAAGGCGCGCACATCTACAAGATGCGTCACGCCTTCCCTGCCCAGAAGCCCGAGGAAATCCTCGAGAGATCTGGTCGAGTGTCCGATCGTGAAAAGCCTAGCGGGGGCCACGCTCCACGAAGCTGCCCCCTTCGACCCTCGGCGTTCCGGATGGAGGCGTGATTCCCGTTGAGCCCGTCTGGTGGAGCGCCTGGCGGCCGAGCAGGATTCGGGTCGCGCGCACATCATGCCCCATGTCTATTAGAAGGAGCGCCAGGTCTCCGCTTCCCCACAGCAGTCCGGCGAGCACCACCAGCCGGCTCATTTCGCCGAGGAGAGTGGGGATCGACGTCGTGCCCTGGGTAACGAGCCCGGTGATGATCTCGGACACGAGGAGCAGGAGCAGGATGATCGCCATCAGCTTGAACAGCTTGGACAGATAACCAAGTCCCACGTACGGCTCGAGGTCCGCCAGTCGCACCGGCATCGCCGGATCGCGCTTGGGGTTGGCAGGGGCGTGCCGGTGGTCCTCGGCGGGGGTCGTGGGACTACCGGTCGTTGTCGTGTCCATTAGCTGTCTCCTGTTCCGATCCAGCGAGCGGAATAGCCTCGCGTGTCGATATGGGTGAACGGCCCGTGGGCCGACGTGCCGGAATATATGCCGCACCCTCCTATCAGCGAAGGGTGTGCCCGCTCGACGCGGTTGACCGCATCCAGAATCACTTTGGCATCTGCAATATTCACGCGCCCGTCATGATTGAGGTCGTCCATCGACCCATTGCCGTCGTTGTCGATGAAGATGTCGTTCGCATCCCCATACATATGGCGGCTCAGCGCCGCGCGTCCTCGTGGGTCGCCGCGGCCTGCATTGTACTGGGGCGTACGGAACCCACTCAGGACTCGCACGCCGGCCGGATTGATCCCGTGTTCCTTCAAATCGGCGAGAATGAGCTCGTCCTTGTCAATCAATTTCAGGTCGATGACGATGTACTTCGGCCAGACGTTTTGCTGGTCGTGGGGAAGAAAATCCCTGAGCTTGAAGTGCTCCGAGAGCTGGGTGTTCTGGTTTTGCGGCGTCACCTCGATGAATCCGCTCGGCGGATCATAGCTTACGCCCGGGCGTCCCTTCCGAGCCGTGGGCCAGTTCCCGATGTAGTAAAGACCAAGCCGGCCGCTTCGCGTTTCGGTGGCGGGCCTGAGCGTGATGACGCTGAAATCGGCGAGCGGCTTCATGGCGCTGCCCACTTTCAGCGCCAGGTTCCAGATACCCGGACGCTGGGGCGCCGTGAGCTTGGAGGTGGACTCGGCGGCGGCACCGGAAGAAAAAGTCGCGACCGTTCCGGGCGGCAGCGTGTCGACGAGAATCGGAGCAATTGGGCTTCCCGGCTGTTGAATTCGAACTTTCAACTTGCCGCTCTCCCCGCGCGCGGGATTGGAGAGCACGGTCAGCGCCGCACCGGTGAGATATGCGACTGAGTGCGCGGATGCGTCCGTCAACGCGTTGGCGATGTTGGCCGTCGCCGGGGTCACGGCATTCGGATCGCCTGAGGCGCGAGCTCGTGCAATCGACCAAGACCAGCCGACGGCGAATAAAACCAGAATCAAAACTGAAATTACGTTGAAGAGCTGTTCAGCCCGTCCCGCTCTCCGGCGGAAGCCTCGCGGCCGCGTTTCCGGAAACGCGAGCAGCCAATCCCCGGGAGTTGCTTTGCGGGGTGGTCGAGTTGAACTTGAACGTCTCTCTTCCATTCTACCTCTCAAAAGCGGCTTGATGCAGCCAATCACCGACTTCTTTCACAGGTTTTCGAATCTTCCCGAGCTCGTTCAGTGGGCAGGCCTCATCGGCCTCACGATCATCGTCTTTTCAGAGACCGGGCTACTCGTCGGCTTTTTCCTTCCCGGCGATTCGCTTCTCGTCACCGCCGGGCTGCTGGCCGCCACTGGATATCTGAATGTATACGAGCTGGCTCCAATCCTCACTTTGGCTGCGATAGCAGGCAATTCCCTCGGCTATTTCATCGGGCAGACCTCCGGGCCGAGGATATTCACGCGGGAAAACAGCCTCTTCTTCAACAAGAAGCATGCTATCCGCGCCGCCCAATTCTACGAAAAACACGGACGCAAGACGATCGTGCTCGCCCAGTTCATGCCGATCATCCGGACTTTTTCGCCCGTGATCGCCGGCGTCGGCGGAATGAAATTCCGAACTTTTCTCTCGTTCAATGTGCTCGGCGCGTTCCTTTGGGTCTGGAGTATGCTGGGGATTGGATACTTCCTTGGGAACTACATCCCCGGAGTGGACCAGCACATCGAGATCGTTGTCATCATCGTGGTATTCATTTCGCTGCTGCCGGGGCTTATAAGCACCTACAGATCGCGACGGACAAAAGCATCTGCGCCAGAGCGCCCGGTCGAAGAAGGCTAGGGTTTGACGGCGCTGCCAGCGCACCGCTGATTCGCCGAACAAGGACAACCAGGAGACAGAAAATGGCTTTTACGCTTCCACCACTTCCATACGACTTCGCTGCGCTCGAGCCCCACATAGACGCCAAGACCATGGAGATCCACCATGGCAAGCATCATCAGGCCTACGTGAACAACCTGAACGCGGCGATCGAGAAGGCGCCCGAGCTGGCCAACAAATCGCTCGATGATCTGATGCGGAGTGTGAACACGGTTCCGGAAGCCGTGCGCACCGCGGTCCGGAACAATGGCGGTGGCCACTGGAATCACACGATGTTCTGGCAGCTCATGGCACCCAAGGCAGGTGGTGAGCCGGGCGGAAAACTCGGCGCCGCGATCAATAGCGCCTTCGGTGATTTTGCCAAATTCCGCGAACAGTTCAGCACCGCTGGAGTTGGAAGATTCGGCTCGGGCTGGGCGTGGCTGATAAACAACGGTGGAAAGCTTTCAATCACCAGCACGCCGAACCAGGACAACCCGCTGATGGAAGGACAGAAAGCGGTGATGGGGCTCGATGTATGGGAACACGCCTACTACCTGAAGTACCAGAACCGGCGCCCGGATTACATCAATGCCTGGTGGAACGTCGTAAACTGGAAAGAGGCCGAAAAGAGATTCGACGCCTGAGCCTCCTTTTCACCGAGCTGCCTCTCCCTCGAGATACGTGTACCCTTCGAGGCCGGCGATGTACTCGGCGATGAACGTATTGGCATCCGGCCGTGCGAGGGACGTGGCGTTCGCAACCTTCCGCCTGAACGTGGCCAGCAGATCCGACGCACGGAACTGCACGTAAGCCAGGACTTCCGTTACGGTGTCACCGTGCACGAGATCCGTTACCTCGTATCCCTTCGACTGCGAGAGGCGGATGTGGACCGCGTTCGTGTCGCCGAAGAGATTGTGGAGATCTCCGAGTATCTCCTGGTATGCGCCGGTGAGAAAAATGCCAATGATGTAGGGGTCGCCGTCGTTGAACGGATGCAGCTCGAGGCTCGGACGCGACGTGCGATCCCCGATGAACTTCTCGATCTTGCCGTCTGAATCGCAGGTGACGTCCTGGATGGTCCCACGACGCGTCGGCTCCTCATTGAGCCGATGGATGGGCATGATCGGAAAGATCTGATCGATGGCCCAGCTGTCAGGCAGCGACTGGAACAGCGAGAAGTTGCAGAAATACCGGTCCACCATCGTCGCTTCGAGATCGTCGAGAATGTCGGAGTACTCCCCCCGATCGCGCTGGGCGATCTTGCTGACGGCGGCGATGGTGGAGAGATAGATCTGCTCAGCGATCGCGCGTTCCCGAAGCGTGAGGACGCCGCTGTTGAAAAATTCCTGGGCACGCTCTTTGTCGAACGTCGCATCGTGATACACTTCACGCACTCGCTTCTTCGACACGCGCTTGATCACCGACGCATAGTCGGCAGCCATCTCGTGCAACAGCGTGTGATGCTCCTCGCTCAGGTCCGGCACCGCATTATCCGCCTGGGACTCGACGTCGATGACGCTCAGCAGCAGGAGGGCGTGGTGCGCCGTCAGTGCCCGTCCCGATTCGCTGATGATGTGAGGCATCGGCAGCTCGTGCTCGCGGCAGGCCTCCGCAATCGTGTAGATCACATCGTCGGCGTACTCCTGGAGCGTGTAGTTCACGCTCGCCTGCGACGTTGACCCACTCCCGTCGTAGTCCACGCCGAGCCCGCCGCCCACATCCACGTGCGTGATGTCCACGCCCATTCCGCGCAGCTCCGCGTAATAGCGCGAGACCTCCTGCAATCCCGCCTTGATGTAGCGGATATCTGTAATCTGCGAGCCCAGGTGAAAGTGAATCAGCTTGAGGATATCGAGCCGGTCGAGCCCTTTCAGCTTGTCAACAAGCCTTACCAGCTGCGCCGTGCTCAGCCCGAACTTGGATTTCTCGCCGCCACTCTTTGCCCAGCGCCCCGATCCCTCCGAGTAGAGTTTGATGCGCACACCCGCATTCGGCTGCACGCCAAGCTCGTCGGCCACCTGAAGCAAAACGTCGACTTCGCTCAGCTGCTCCAGCACGATGAAAACCTGGTGCCCGAGCTTCTGCCCCATCAGCGCGAGGCGCATGAACTCCTCATCCTTGTAGCCGTTGCAAACGATCATGTGATCCGTGTGCTCGGCCAATCCGAGGATTGCCTGGAGCTCGGGCTTGCTGCCGCACTCGAGACCCACACCCGCCACCTTCCCGAACTCGACGATCTCCTCGACCACGTGCCGCTGCTGGTTCACCTTGATCGGATAGACCGTTGTGTAACCACCTGAGTAAGCGTACTCCTCGCGCGCACGGGCGAATTTCTCGTTGAGCGATTCGATTCTCGACCGGAGGATGTCGGAGAAACGCAGCAGTAATGGCAGGCCCACGCCCTGCGCTTCGAGGTCGTTTGCCAGCTCGAACAGATCGAGCTCGCGATCCGTCTTCTCCCTGTCGGGGCGAACTACTACGTGACCGGCTTCGTTGATGTCGAAGAAGCCGATGCCCCATCCTTCGATGTTGTACAGGGAACGCGCGGCGTCGATGGTCCACGGCTCCGCCGGTGGCGGCGGAGCGGGCGTGGGTGAGTTCTTTGACGGCGCAGGAATTCGAGTGCTGGTCATCACAGCATTCTAGGGGATATCACGCCCGAGTGGTACCGTTTCCCACTCACGGGTAAAGCGTCTCGATCTTCCAGCCGTTACCGGCGCGGGTGTAAACGTGTCGCTCGTGAAGTCGGTTGGGCTTCCCTTTCCAGAACTCGATCCGCTCCGCTTGGACGCGAAAGCCCGACCAATGCGCGGGCCGCGGAACGTCTTTCCCCTCGAATTCCCTCTCGTATTTCCTGACCCGCTCGTCCAGCGCATCGGGTTTTTCGAGCGGCTCGCTCTGCCGAGAAGCCCAGGCTCCGATCTGGCTCATCCGGTGGCGGGTGGAGAAATACGAATCGGCTTCATCATCGGATACCTTGGCAACCTTACCTTCCGCCCGGATCTGAGTGTCGATCGTCGGCCAATGGAAGCAGAGCGCCGCCCACGGCTTAGCGAGCAGCTCCCGGCCCTTTCTGCCTTCGTAGTTGGTGTAGAACACGAAGCCCCGCGCGTCGTAGCCCTTGAGCAGTACAATCCTTACGCTAGGTCGCCCGTCGCTCCCAACGGTGCCGAGCGCCATCGCACTGGCGTCGGGAAGAATGGAGTGATCGATTTTTCCGGCGAGCTCGTAAACCTCGCGGAATCGCTCGATCGGATCCGCTGGAATCAACTAATACCTCGCCATCGTCGGATCCACTTCGTCGATCCAGCGAAGGATCCCGCCGGCAAGGTTGCGAACGTCACTTACGCCCGCGTCGGCGAGCTGATGCGCAGCATGAAGACTGCGCGCGCCGATCTTGCAATAGAGAATCGTCTCCCGGCGCTTGTCGAGGCGGGGAATCTCTTCGGCGATGCGGGAAAGCGGAACGAGCCGCGCACCGGGAATGTGGGCGATTTCCCATTCGTACGGCTCACGGACATCGATTATCTCGAGCGCTTCACCCTTCGCTATCCTCTGCGCGAGCTGCACGGGTTGAATCTCCTGCACACCGTTTGACGGGTGTGCGCTCCCGCTGCCGCAGAACTCGTCATAGTCTATGAGCTCGGTAATCTCGCGCGTGCCGCAAGCCGGGCACTCCGGATCTCTCTGAATCGAAAGCGTCCGGAACGACATCGTCATGGCATCGATCGTCAGAAGCTTGCCGACAAGAGTCTCGCCGAGTCCAAGGATGATCTTGATGGCTTCGGTGGCCTGGATGGTACCAACAAGGCCTGGAACGACGCCCAGCACGCCACCCTCCGCGCAGCTGGGAACGAGATCAGGCGGCGGCGGGTCCCGAAAGAGACAGCGGTAACACGGACCCTGCGGAGCGCCGAACACCGATGCCTGGCCCTCGAAGCGATACACACTCCCGTAGACGTTCGGAATTCCGAGGAGCACCGATGTATCGTTGACGAGGTAACGGGTCGCAAAATTATCGGTGCCATCAACCATGAGATCGTAGTCCCGCGCGATCTCGAGGGCATTCTCCGACGTCAGGCGCGTCGCATAGGGCTCGATCGCGACACTAGGATTGATGTCGTTAAGCCTGTCGCGGGCAGACTCGATCTTCGGAGTTCCTATTCCCGTCGTACCATGCAGAATCTGTCGCTGAAGATTAGAAAGATCTACAGTATCAAATTCTACGAGCCCAAGCGTGCCCACGCCCGCGGCGGCGAGGTAAAGCGCCACTGGCGACCCGAGTCCGCCCGCGCCGATCAGCAACACGCGTGACTTTTTTAGCGCGCGTTGCCCCGCCTCTCCCACCTGGGGCAGGAGAATGTGACGACTGTAGCGTACGAGCTCTTCTCGCGTCAGCTGTCCATCCTGACCGGCGACTCGGCTCTCGGCGTCCATTGTATATTGCGCTTTCATGTAGTTGCTCCGACTACAGGACGCTAACGATTGGACGCCCTTCCAGCAACGCTTTCGACTGCCTTTGCGACACGATGCTTTTCAAACGCTTCTACGACGATAGCCTGGCGCAGGCGAGCTACCTGATCGCATGCGAGCGAACGCGCGAAGGAATCGTGGTAGATCCGAATCTCGACATCGCCCAGTACACCCGCGCTGCCAGCGCGGAGCGGATAAGAATCACGCATGTAACGGAAACCCATATTCACGCCGATTTCGTGTCCGGCGCGAAAGCGCTCGCCGATGCGACGGGCGCCGAGCTGCACCTTTCCGCGGAAGGCGGGAAGGACTGGGGATACACAACCGATGCGCTTGCCCACGCGCACCCGCTGCGCGATGGGACCGAGATTGCGTTCGGCAGCGTAAGCATGCGTGCCGCGCATACACCGGGGCATACACCAGAGCATCTGACCTTTTTCGTCACTGACCTGGGGCGCGGTGAGGATCCGGTGGGCGCGCTGACCGGAGATTTCGTTTTCGTCGGCGACGTGGGCCGGCCCGATCTGCTCGAGCGCGCGGCGGGAGCGCGCGGCACCATGGAACGCTCCGCGGCGGAGCTTTACAGCTCGATCAAACAGTTTTTGAAGCAGCCCGACCATTTGCAGATATGGCCGGGACACGGAGCAGGCTCGGTGTGCGGAAAGTCATTGGGCTCGATGCCGCAATCCACGCTGGGATACGAGAAGCTGTTCAACTGGGCGTTGGCGGAAGGGTCCGAGCGGGAATTCGTTCGCCGAGTGCTGGAGGACCAACCGGTTCCGCCACGCTACTTCGCTACGATGAAAAAGGTCAATCGTGCGGGTGCCGCGCGTGCGTCGAAATCGGATCCGCGGAAGCTCGAGCTGTCCCATCTCGACACGGCGCTGAAGGATGGTTCGATCATCGTTGACACGAGATCGGCGGCCAGTTTCGCCGACGGGCACATTCCGGGAACGCTCAACATTCCGCGCAACAGATCGTTTCTCAATTGGCTCGGCGCGCTCGTCGCGGAGGACGCGGCGCTGTATTTGATCACGGATACGGACAGCGGGGCCTCCCTCAAGCTGCTCTTCTCCGATCTATCGAAGATTGGATTCGACACCCCGCGCGGTTACTTCGGCGGCGCGGTGCTGGACGAGTGGAGATCCAGACACGGGACGCTGGAAAGGGTTCGTCAACTGGATGCGGCACAGGTGAAGAAGGCGATAGGCATGACCAATCAGGGCGACGGGAATCTTCAGATCATCGATGTTCGCGGCCCCGATGAATGGCGGCGCGGTCATCTTCCGGGCGCGCTCCACATTCCGCTGGCCTCACTCCCCGAGCGTCTTGGCGAGCTGAACCCCTCGGCCCGCATCGTCCTTCAATGCATGGGAGGCGGACGGTCAGCGATCGCCACCAGTTTTCTCGTGGCGCACGGGATTCCCAACGCCACGAACATGGACGGCGGCTACGAGAGCTGGGTGAAGAGCGGCTTCGAAGTCCGCGTCGATTAGCCGTGAGTCACCCGGAGGTTGTGGCGGCCGCTCTCGGTCGCCGACGTCGCAATGAAGAGCCTGCGAGCTGGAAGGACCGCTTGGCAGCGGCTCGATACGTTCCGGAGCTCTTTCGTCTGATCTGGCGTACGCACCGTGGCTTCGCGACCGCAATGATGGTGCTCCGCGTGCTCAGGTCCGTGGTGCCGGTGGCAACGTTCTGGGTGGGAAAGCTGATACTCGACGCGGTCATCGCCGCCAAAGCCGGCGCTGGGGACATAGGCCCCGTATGGCGATACCTGGTGCTCGAGGTCGGGATCGTACTGGTCGCGGAGATTCTCGCGCGGGCATCGTCGCTGGTCGAAAGCCTGCTTGGCGATCTCTTCTCGAACGCGATGAGCGTGCGACTGATGGAGCACGCTGCAAAACTCGACCTCGCGCAATTCGAGGATCCGGAATTCTACGATCATCTGGAGCGTGCGCGGCGCCAGACGGTTGGACGCATAGCACTCCTCACGTTGCTCCTGTCGCTGGCGCAAGACGCGTTGACACTGCTGACGCTGGCGGGAGCCCTGATAGCATACAGTCCGTGGCTGCTGCTGCTCCTCGCGCTCGCCGTGATTCCCAGCTTCCTCGGCGAGACCCACTTCGCGTCGCTGGGCTACTCTCTGCTCTTCCGCTGGACCCCCGAGCGGAGGCAGCTCGATTACCTGCGCTACGTCGGCGCGAGCAACGTGACGGCGAAGGAAGTCCAGATGTTCGGGCTCGCGCCCTGGGTCACAGAGAAATACGCGACCCTCTCGCAGCGGTTCTACGAAGAGAACAAGAGCCTCTCCGTTCGGCGGGGACTGGTGAGCGCGCTCCTCTCGATCCTGGGGACGATCGGATACTACGCGGCGTACGTAATCATCCTGATCCACGCGGTGAAAGGAGAGATAACGATTGGAATGCTCACCTTCCTCGCCGCGTCGTTTGGCCGAGGGCGTGATGTCATTCAGAGTATTCTCCTCTCGGCGAGCAACGTGTTCGAGCAGTCGCTTTACCTGCGCGATCTGTTCGTCTTTCTCGACATGCAGCCCACGATCGAGTCCCCGCCCAACGCGCGTCCAGTACCCGCGAAGGTCGGATCCGGCTTCGTCTTCGAGAACGTCGGGTTTCGCTATCCGGGAAGCGAGCGCTGGGCCGTCCGAAATGTGGACATGGTGCTCGAGCCCGGTGAGCGCGTCGCGCTGGTCGGCGAGAACGGCGCCGGAAAGACGACGATCACCAAGCTGCTCGCCAGGCTATATGACCCGACGGAGGGAAGAATCACCCTCGACGGCGTGGATCTCAGGGAATACGACCTCGCGAGTCTTCGTCATGCAATTGCGGTCATTTTCCAGGACTTCGTCCGCTACGACATGCGCTTCGACGAGAACATCGGCGTGGGCGAGATCGAGGCGGTTCGCGGCGATCTCGACAGGAACAACGGAACTCCGGTCGCGATCTCGGACGCCGCCGAAAATTCTCTCGCCGCATCTCTCCTGCCGCGATTCGAGAAGGGATACCAGCAGATGCTCGGGAGGAGATTCGACGATGGCGTCGACCTATCGGGCGGAGAGTGGCAGAAGATCGCGCTCGCCCGCGCTTACATCCGCGACGCGCAGGTGCTGATTCTCGACGAGCCCACGGCCGCCCTCGACGCCCGTGCCGAGTACGAAGTGTTTCTCCGCTTCTCGGAGCTCGTAGCCGGACGAATGGCGGTGCTCATCTCGCACAGGTTCTCGACGGTGCGCATGGCGGACCGCATCATCGTGCTGCGAAACGGCAAAGTCGAGGAGCAGGGATCGCACGAAGAGCTACTCGTGAGGCACGGGCTGTACGAGGAGCTGTTCACGATGCAGGCGGCTGGGTACAGATAATTCCGACATCGGTGCTGCAACCGGTTTGTTTGAAACTGCAAAGCACGCGACTCGGGATATCAGAAGCACAGATAATCGATGTCAGACAACTGCGCTGAGACCGATCTACCCTGAGAAAGCCAATGCTTTCTTACACCACACAGTGGTCGGTCCGAACGCAGTTGTCCGGGATCTTATATCTGCGTCTCTGACCTCTCGCGTCGCATGCTTTGTAGTTCGTTTTTGCAGTTACGGTTTGAGATACTTCGTGAACCATCCCAGCACCTCGCTCCACCACAGCCTCTGATTCTGCGGCTTCGCGATCCAGTGGCCCTCGTCCGGGAAATCGATCAGCCTGCTCGGCACCCCCTGCCGCTGCAGCGCGGTGAAAAGGGACAGTCCCTCGGTGTACGGTACCCGGTAGTCCAACTCCCCGACCACCACGAGGTGCGGAGTACGAAAGTTTGCCGCGAAAAGGTGAGGTGACCAGCGCCGGTACGTCGCCTCCATCGCGTTCTTGTCCCAGTATGGGCCGCCGGATTCCCAGTCACTGAACCATACCTCCTCGGTGGCGCCGTACATGTTCTCGAGGTTGTAGACGCCCGCGTGTGTGAACAATGCCTTGAATCGGTTCGAGTGGCCGGCGATCCAGTTCGTCATATAGCCGCCGAATGACCCGCCCGCGGCACCCATGCGAGTGGAGTCGAGCCAGCCGTTCCGCGCGAGAGCGGCATCAAGACCGTTCATGATGTCGACGTACGCCTTCCCGCCCCAGTCTTTCGACACCTCGTTCGTGAACTTCTGCCCGTACCCGAACGATCCACGCGGATTGATTGCGACGATTCCGAAACCCGGAGATGCGAACAGCTGGAAATTCCAGCGTCCGTGCCATTGATCGAGCCACTCACCCTGCGGACCGCCGTGGATCAGAAGCAACACCGGGTACTTCTTACCGGCCTGATACTGTGGCGGCTTGATGAGCATACCCTGGACACTGTCGCCATTGGCGCCCTTGAACCAGAAGTCCTCGACCGGATTGAGCTTGAGCTGCGCGAGGAGCGGGTCGTTGTGGTGCGTCAGGCGGCGCGCTCCGACCAGTCCCGCGGGACCGATCGCCGCAACGTAGACTTCCGCCGGTCGCTCGGCTGCGTCCTGCAGCCACGCCATCGTTTTGCCGTTCGATGAAAACGACGGCGCGAAGTTGTTTCCGCCAGACGTCAGCAGCTGTGGATTCGCGGCCCAGCCGGAAGCGCTGCGCGCAATGCGGTAGAACTTGGTGCGGCCTGCATCCACAGTGGTGAGATAAATCGCGTCTCCAGCGGGAGAAAAAACATAGCCGTCGGCGTTTCTGTCCCAGGCGGGAAGCAGCTCGCGGGACGTGCGAGAGGCGCGATCGTACACCATGAGCCGCACACGGTCCGACTCGAAGCCAGGCGTCGCCTGGGATCCGTACAGGATCGTCCGACCATCGGGCGAGTAAACCGGATTCTGGTCGGCCCCGCGGTTGGCGGCGGTGATGGCGACCGGCGCGCCACCGCTCACGGGCACGACGTACACATTCAGGTCAGTTGACCACGCGTCTTCACGACCCTGATCTTTAGCCGTGTACGCCAGCTCTCTGCCGTCGGGCGAAAAGGCATAGCCTTCGCTCCCACCAAACGGTCCGGGCGGGACGTCGTACTTCACATTCGCGGTCACATCGCGCAAGCCGGTTCCGTCCGGAGCAACGACGAACAGATGCGAACGCGTCTCAGGCGTCCACTCCGTCCAGTGACGGTAGAGAAGATTGTCGGCTATGTGCGCCTTCACCTTGACGGTATCCGCGACCCTCGCGCGCTCGGCGTTGCACGCATCGCTCTCACAATCCGGGTAGACTCCCGACGCGAAGGCGATGCGATCTCCAGTCGGTGACCACACGATCCCGCCAGCCCCCCCGTTGACGGTCGAGAGCTGGCGCGCATTGGTTCCGTTCGCGTCCGCGATCCAGAGCTGCCCGCCAGTTACATAGGCGACCCGCCTTCCGTCGGGAGACCAGCGCGCTTCGCTCGCGGGGACGGCGCCGTTGGGAAACTGGCCGGCTTTGATGGAGGCACCCGGAGCGCTCGTCTGGGCCTCGACGGCCGCCAGCAGCGTGACAGTGCTCCGCTTGTTCGCGCCAACATCCGTCGTTCTTACCGAGTAAAGCAC